>NZ_JAMXBK010000019.1:0-209795 GCF_023913815.1 Pseudarthrobacter cellobiosi | reverse complement strand
CGCCGGGGCAGATGGCCTTTTCGATGCGGGTCAGGTCTTCGAGGCTCATCTTGCCCGCGGCGCATGCACCGACGGCTTCGAAGGCGTCGATGAGGGTGACTTCCTTTTCGGAGCCGTCCTCAAGCTTGACCCAGCCAGGCATGATGGAGCCGGCATAGAGGAACACGCTGGCGAGGTCCAGGCGCGCGGCAGCCATGAGCATGCCGGGCAGGGACTTGTCGCAACCGGCCAGCAATACGGAGCCGTCGATGCGCTCAGCCTGCATCACGGTCTCGACGGAGTCGGCGATGACCTCACGGGAAACGAGGGAGAAGTGCATGCCTTCGTGGCCCATAGAGATGCCATCGGAGACCGAGATGGTGCCGAACTGCATGGGGAAACCGCCGCCTGCGTGGACGCCTTCCTTGGCGCCCTGGGCAAGCCGGTTCAGGGAGAGGTTGCATGGAGTGATTTCATTCCAAGAACTCGCAACGCCGATCTGGGGCTTCGCGAAGTCGTCATCGCCCATGCCGACGGCGCGGAACATGCCGCGCGCGGGGGCGGCATGGATCCCGTCGGTGACGACCCGGCTGCGGGGCTTGATGTCAATCTTGTTCTCGGTTGCTGTTTGGGTGTCCTCACTCATGGGTCAAAGTCTATGACTCCGATCGGGACGCCAACGACTCGAACAGCCCGTTTGGCTCATTTTCAGGAATATTTCGATCAAAGAGTGGACGCTCGTCTCAAATCCTGAGACGGACCCTTACCGGCCTGCCGGAACCTAGACAGCCCCGTTCGCGCCGACGTACCGTCAGGGAACGGCAACCATGCCATCCGGACTGAAGGGCCCTGCTATGGATTTTGTCTTCTGGATTATCCTCATCGTGCTGATCGTAGGCGTCGTGTGGTGGCTGCTGAACCGCAGCAGCTCCTCGAGCACCAGCGACTCCACGCCGATCCGGACGGACGGCGGGCTCGCCGGAGGAAGCGCAGCCGCCTCGGCGGAAGCCGCCGGCACGGCGGGCATCCCCAGTGCTGCGGGCTTCGGCGCTGCTGAGCCGGCGCCACCGACGACGGCGGACGAGGCGCCCGTGCGGTCCAGCACGGCAGAACCCCGGGAAGCCGGCGGTGAGCACAAGGCCGGCCTTGGAGAACCTAGCGTGGAAAAGGACACCATCGTCGGGCACGACGCCGGCGTTGAGCCCAACGTTGCCGGTTCCACTGTTACTGCTGGTGCCGCATATACCGCTGGTGTCACAGACACTACTGGTCCCGCAGTTACCGCTGCAGCTGATGCACCGAAACGCCCGGTCGCCGAAGAACTGTCAACCCCAGAGTCGGCTGGCTCTGGGGAACCCGGCCGACCGGAGCGGCCGGCTGGGCAAGAGGAGCCGGCTCGCCCGGAGTCGCTAGCAGCCCAGGAACCTGGCAGCCAGGAGAGTGTGAGCCGGCAGGCAGACGAAGCTGAGTGGGAAACCCAGTGGTCCGAGGCAACCGCGCCAACACCACCCGCCGCCAGCCACCGGCCGGCAGGCGAAGCGTCCACCGTGATTGCCGACACCCCAACGCCCGAGGCGCCACCGGCCCAGGGCAGCGGATTTGTGCATCACCCGGAATATACGGAGCCCCATGCGCCCACGCTGCCCGGCGCCGAAACGGCCGCTGCGGAAGCCGAAGCCGCTGAAACGCAACCCGAAGTGGCCGCAGCCGATTCAGCCCCGCACGCGGCAAGCACGGCTCCCGTGCAAGCTGCAGGATCCACGGAGGCTGCAGTATCCAGAGAGGCTGCGGAAGCCCGGACCACGGAGCCTGCAGCCGTGGCGGACTACGAAGCTGCACCACCGGAACCGACGGGGCATCTGGCCGCGGACCAGCCCTACGGCGCCGGTTCCGCGTCGCCCGGCCCGGACGGCAGCGGCCCGGCGGATTTCGACGTCAAGGCCGACGCCGGAACGATGGTCTATTACGAGGCGGGGCATCCTGACTATGAGCAGACGACAGCCGACGTCTGGTTTGAGTCGGCGGCCCATGCGGAAGCTGCCGGTTTCCGGGCTCCCCGGCGCACCCGCAGCTGACTGGACGCAGGCGCCCTTTCGGGCCTTTGCGGCGGCCAAGCCCACCGCAGGCGCCTTCGCAGTGGGCTTGGCCCTGCTGCTCTCGGGCTGCACGGGGGACGCCAACGACGCTCCCACCGGCAGCATCACAGGGGCCGGAACCGGTACCGGCACGGAAATCGCGACGGGCACAGGAAACGCCACGCCGCCGAAGGTAGTGGCGCGGCTCGATCTCCAGCTCGACATTCCCTGGGCCGCGGTATTCCTGCCGAACGGGACCGCCATCATCTCCGAGCGTGACTCAGCTCAGCTGAAGGCTGTCCGTGATGGCAGGGCGACCACCATCGGCCAGGTCCCCGGCGTTGCTCCTGGCGGTGAGGGAGGCTTGCTGGGTCTCGCCCTCTCCCCCGGCTTTCCGTCCGACAACTACCTTTACCTGTACTTCACCTCTGCACAGGACAACCGCATCGCCCGGCTGAAGCTGACGGAACAGCCTGACGGATCCCTGAACCTTGGCGACCCCGAGGTGCTCTTTTCCGGAATCCCGAAGGCGCCCACACACAACGGCGGCCGGATCCGGTTCGGCCCGGACGGGTTCCTGTACGTGGGCACGGGAGACTCCCAGCGCCGGGATCAGCCGCAGGACCCGAATGCGCTGGGCGGAAAGATCCTGCGGCTGACTCCGGAGGGTGACCCCGCACCTGGCAACCCGTTCGGCAATGCCGTGTACAGCCTGGGGCACCGAAACGTCCAGGGACTGGCCTGGGACAGTGCCGGCCGGCTCTGGGCCAGCGAATTCGGCCCCGACGTCAACGACGAGCTCAACCTCATCGAGCCGGGAGGCAACTACGGTTGGCCCGCAGTAACCGGGGCACCGCACCGGGAGGGCTTCCGGGACGCGAAGGTGGTGTGGCCTTCGACGGCGGACTCCTCACCCAGCGGCCTGGAAATTGTCGGGTCGACCGCCTACCTCGGCGCCCTGCGCGGCCAACGCCTCTGGACGGTGTCCCTGTCCGGTGAGGAGGCAAGCGCTCCTGTGGCCTATTTCACACGGGAATACGGCAGGATCCGGGACGTCATCCGGACTCCCGACGGCGGCTTCTGGCTGCTTACTAACAACAAAAACCCTGATTTCGTGCTGGTTCTGGCCCCGCCCGGCTGAACCTGCAGGCCCCAGCGGCTCCGATTTCACATGGGTCGGAAGTTCGTGTAGAGTTTCATGTCGTTGCGGAGATCAACCGGGAAAGAAAAAGCCCGGAAGGTCACCACATAAAAGATGCACCTCTAGCTCAATTGGCAGAGCAATTGACTCTTAATCAATGGGTTCCGGGTTCAAGTCCCGGGGGGTGCACCAAGGGAAAAACAGCCCCTGGCACGCGGAAACGCGGCCAGGGGCTTTTTTTGTTTGTGGCCGTAGAAGATAAAAAATCCGGCACCACCACTGCGGAACTTCGCAGCGGGGATGCCGAAGGGGTTTTCCCGGATTACGGGATTGCTAGCCGAGCGGGGCACCGTCCACCAGGGCGCGGGTTGACGGCGAGGCGAACTGGCTTGCCAGCTCCCGGACCACGGCCTGGAGCTCCTGCCGCAGGGCGTCAGGGTCAATGGTTGCCGCGGCGAGCACCGAGCGTTCCATCTCAACGGCTGCGGCTGCGGCTTCCCGGCCGCTGTCGGTGAGGGACACCACCTGGCTGCGGCGGTCCGAGGTGCTGCGGACGCGGGCAATGTGGCCGTGGGACTCCAACCGGCTCAGGGTCTTACCCATGGTCTGGGCCTGAACGCGCACATATTGGGCGAGTTGGGCTTGTGTCATAGGCCCTTGCGCTGAGAGGACTTCGATAGCGATCACGCCGGCGTGCGTCAGTCCGATGGCGCTTAGCTTTTCGTTCCAGGAGTGTTCTACGAGGCGTGCCGCAGTGGACAATAGGCGCCCAGTGGGCCAGCGATCCATGTCAGGCATACCAGCAAGTATAGCTAAGGCTGGTTAGCACCGGTCCTGGATGCTTACTAAAATGGTGTGTTCCGCCTGCAACGAGGAGATTAACAGTGGCTGACAGACTCTTGACCGGTGACGTAGCGCCCGGCTTCATCCTGAAGGACTCGTCGGGTAAGGACGTCAGCCTTGCTTCCCGTCACGGCGGCAGCACCATCGTCTACTTCTACCCGGCCGCCGCCACCCCCGGCTGCACCAAACAGGCGTGCGATTTCCGTGACAGCCTGGCGTCCTTCACGTCGGCCGGCTATCGGGTCCTGGGCGTCTCCCCCAATTCTGTGGACAAACTGGCTGCCTTTGCCGCCAACGAGGACCTTAGCTTTCCGTTGCTTTCGGACGAGGACCATGCCGTGGCCGAAGCCTATGGTGCCTGGGGCGAAAAGAAGAACTACGGACGGACCTATGAGGGACTGATCCGCAGCACCGTGGTGATCGATCCCGACGGAGAAGTGGCATTGGCTCAATACAACGTCCGGGCCACCGGCCACGTGGCAAAACTCCGGCGCGACCTCAAACTGGACGCGTAACGCATTACGCGTGAATAGGCGGCCGGAACGCACGGCAGGAACCGGCTGACCGGAACCCCGCCGGCCCGAGGCTACAATGGAAACTGGCATCCGCCGTCGTACGTTTTTATCCGTAGGCCATCTGGCCAAGGTTGAGACAACGGCGGCAACTGCCAAGCGCGAGTGGTGAAATTGGCAGACACGCAGGATTTAGGTTCCTGTGCCTTCGGGCGTGGGGGTTCAAGTCCCCCCTTGCGCACACTTACACAGAGATCCCGGGCCCAAAGGCCCGGGATCTCTGTCATTTAAGTGTCCCAGCCACGGCATTCTCCCCCGGTTTGGCGCGAAATTAAAAACTTTTGGCGATCCACCCATCCGCTTCCATGCTCCGGCCGAATACCCATTGAGACACCAGCCAAGGGCTGGTGCCCAACAGTCGGAAAAGGCCCACGCGGCAGGCACAACGTCTGCAGCAGGCAAGAAATCGGCAGAAACCAAAAAACAAGGAGAACCGAAATGCAGTCATTCAAGCGCACATCCTTCACCGTCGCAGGCGTTGCAGCTGCAGCCCTGCTGAGCCTCACCGCCTGCGGTGGAACCGCAACCACAACCCCGAGCTCCTCCGCTCCGGCCGCCGCACCGTCGGCGACCAAGATGGCTCCGTCACCGTCCGCCAGTGCTGCTGCCATGGATCCGGCCGCAAACCTCGTTGGCGCAGGCTGCGCCGGCTACGCCGAGAAGGTCCCCACCGGGGCAGGCTCGGTTGCCGGGATGGCCCTTGACCCGGTAGCGGTCGCGGCATCCAACAACCCCATCCTGACCACCCTCACGGCAGCTGTCTCCGGCAAGCTGAACCCGAAGGTTGACTTGGTTGACACCCTGAACGGCGGCGAGTTCACGGTCTTCGCTCCGGTGGATGACGCCTTCGCCAAGATCGATGCCGCCACCATTGAAACGCTCAAGACTGACGATGCCCTGCTCAGCAAGATACTGACCTACCACGTGGTCCCCGGCCAGATCACCCCGGACAAGATCGCCGGCACACACGCCACGGTCCAGGGCGGTTCAGTCACTGTGACCGGCAGCAAGGATGCCCTCATGGTTGATGGCGCCAGCGTGATCTGCGGCGGCGTCCAGACCAAGAACGCCACCGTTTACCTGATCGACTCGGTGCTGATGCCCAAGTAGTCCCGCTTTCAAGCCAGAGGCCTGTTCCGCAACCGGAACAGGCCTCTGGCGTGTGTCCAGGGAGCACCGGGGTGTGTCAACTAGACTGTGTCCTTGGCCCGCAGTCGGCGGCGCCGGCCAGAAGCAGCCAGAGGTGATCGACGAGTGCCCAGCAGTACTTCGCGGCGAACGGTCATCAAGACCGGCGCCGTTTTTATGGCGTTAGGCCTGACATCCTGTACCGGCATCCCTTCGCCGTCGCCTTCACCAACGTCACCCTCAACGGCGCCCGCCGGCGCTCAGCCCACCGAAACGTTCACTTTCGGCACGGCGTCCCAGCCCTTGGGCCTGGACCCTGCGCTCTCGAGCGACGTGGAAAGCTACCGGATCACCCGGCAGATCCTCGAAGGCCTCGTGGGTGTGGACCAGACCACCGGAAAACCCACGCCGCTGCTGGCCACGGAATGGTCCGAAGAAAACGAAGGCCGCTCGTACACGTTCAAACTCCGCAGCGGCGTCTCGTTCCAGGACGGCACGCCCTTCAACGCCGACGCCGTGTGTGCCAACTTCAACCGCTGGTTCGCCTTCTCGGCGGAACTGCGGCGCCAAGCGCCGGGAAGCTCCTTCAAGAGCGTGTTCAAGGCACATTCCGACGACGCTGCGCTCTCCATTTTCAAGAGCTGCACGGCCCTTTCCGCCGACACTGTCCGGATCGACCTGACCCAGCGCTTCACCGCGTTCCTTCAGGCGCTCACCCTGCCGGCATTCGCCATCGCGTCCCCGGCAGCCCTCACCACGGGCACAGCGGATGTCCTGGATCAGACCCGTGGCGGAAACCCGGTCTCGCGGTTCGCCACCAACCCCGTCGGCACCGGACCGTTCAGCCTGGCCGCCTGGGACGAAGCCAGCGTCCGGCTCGTCAGCCACAAAGACTACTGGGGTGACCGCGGGCAGATCTCCACCATTAATTTCGTCACGTACGACCACCCCCAGACGCGGCTTCAGGCCCTCCTGGACGGCAAGATCGACGGCTACGACGCCGTCACGGTGGGCAACTTCGATCAACTGGTCAAGCGGGGCATGCAGATCGTCCAGCGTGATCCCTTCTCGGTGATGTACCTGGGCATCAACCAGGAAATTCCGGTGTTGCAGAACCAAAAGGTCAGGCAGGCCATTGAGCTGGCCATCGATAAGGAAACCCTGATCCGCAAGTTCTTCATCGACAACACCGCCAAAGCCTCACAGTTCGTCCCGCCCAAGATCAGCGGTTTCAATAATGACGCTCCCGCACTGGGCCACGACCCGGTCAAAGCCAAGGCCTACCTGACCGAGGCTGGCTACACCGGGGAAGAGCTCAGGTTCTACTATCCGCTCAACGCCACCCGACCCTATCTGCCCACGCCGGAGAAAATCTACGCTGAAATCAGCAGGCAACTGACCGCCGTCGGCTTTAACATCAAACCTGTCCCGGTGGACTGGTCTGAGGGCTATCTCCAGAAAGTGCAGTCACCCGGAGACCATGGGCTCCACCTGCTCGGCTGGAACGGCGCGTATGCCGATGCCGATAACTTTGTGGGCCCGCTGTTCGGCGAAAAGAACGGCGAATTCGGCTACCAGGACCCGCAGGTCTTTTCCAAGATCAACCGCGCCCGTGGCCTCCCCGCCGGCAAGGAACGCGACGAGCAGTACCACACCATCAACGCCCAGATCGCGGCCACTGTGCCGGCGGTTCCCATCGCCTTCCCCATCTCGGCCCTCGCACTCTCTGACCGCGTCAGCAGCTACCCGGCGTCCCCGGTACTGAGTGAAGTTTTCACAAAGGTACAGCTAAAGCCTTGACGGCCCGGCCCAATTTCAGTAAGCGGGCCGCCCGGGGATATTCTTTGACAGCCAGAGCCGCTGCTATCGGAGACTGATTGTGACCTTCATATCCAAGACCCAACATGCCGACGTCGTACTGATTGGCGGCGGCATCATGAGCGCCACGCTCGGGGCATTCATCAAGCAGCTTGAACCGAACTGGACCATCTCCCTGTTCGAACGCCTGGATCAGCCCGGGCTGGAAAGCTCCGACCCCTGGAACAACGCCGGAACGGGCCATGCTGCCCTGTGCGAACTCAACTACTCCCCCGCAGCCAAAGACGGCTCGGTGAACCCGGCCAAGGCCCTGCTCATCAACGAACAGTTCCAGCTGTCCCGCCAGTTCTGGTCCCACCTTGTGGAAGAATCCCTGATCGGCTCGCCGAAGGGCTTCATCAACACCGTCCCGCACATGAGCTTTGTCATCGGCGAGGACAACACCCAGTTCCTCAAGACCCGCTACGAAGCGCTCAAGTCCCACACGCTGTTCCGCAGCATGGAGTACTCCGAGGACCACGCACAGATCGCCAAGTGGGCACCGCTGATCGTCAAGGGCCGCGACCCCAAACAGCGCATCGCCGCCACCCGGGCAACGGAGGGGACCGACGTCGATTTCGGGGCACTCACCCGTGAGCTGACCACCTACCTCGGGAACAACGGCGTTGAAATCAATTACGGCCATGACGTCAGCGGCATCTCGAAGGCCGCCGACGGCGGCTGGGACCTTTCGATCAAGCACCCGGCTTCCGGGGAACACGGCAAGATCCACGCCAAGTTTGTTTTTGTGGGTGCCGGCGGCGGCGCGCTTCACCTCCTCCAGGCCTCCGGTATTCCCGAAAGCAAGGGCTACGGCGGGTTCCCCGTGTCCGGCCAGTTCTTCCGCTGCACCGACGAAAAGCTCTCCGCCCAACACAGCGCCAAGGTCTATGGCCAGGCTTCGGTGGGCGCGCCGCCCATGTCGGTCCCGCACCTGGACACCCGCTACGTCGACGGGAAGCGTTCGCTCCTGTTCGGCCCCTACGCCGGCTTCTCCACCAACTTCCTGAAGAACGGCTCGTACCTTGACCTGCCGTTGTCCATCCGGCCCAGCAACATCATCCCGATGCTTGCCGTGGCCAAGGACAACATGGACCTCACGGCATACCTCGTTAAAGAGGTGGCCAAGCGCCACGGCGACAAGGTGGAAGCGCTGCGCGAGTACTACCCCGAAGCCAAGGACGGCGACTGGGAGCTGATCACCGCCGGCCAGCGTGTGCAGATCATCAAAAAAGACCCGAAGCGCGGCGGCGTGCTGCAGTTCGGCACGGAAGTCATCGCCGGCCGCGACGGCACCATCGGGGCGCTTTTGGGTGCGTCGCCCGGCGCATCCACAGCGGTGCCCATCATGATTGAGCTGCTGCAGAAGTCCTTCCCCAAAAACTTCAAGGGCTGGCAGGGCAAGCTCAAGGCCATGATGCCGGGCTACGGCGTGAAGCTGGATGAGAATCCGGATCTGGCCGCAGAACTCGAGACGGCAACGGCCAAGGCACTGCAGCTGGAGAGCATTTCCGCCAACCACTGACGCCCGGCATTCCGGCCGGCAGGCCTGGCTGGACGGTCCGGTCCGCAGGAGTCCGTCAACCCCACAGGAGAGACCCGCGATGTTCCGGCTGGCACAACTTTCATTGGCAAACCGGGCGCTGATCGCGCTGATCACCGTCTTCGCGACGGTGTTCGGCGTGATCACCATGTCATCGCTGAAACAGGAACTCATCCCCTCCATTGAGTTCCCGCAGATCACTGTCCTCTCCGCCATGCCCGGCGCGTCGCCCGAGGTGGTGGACAAGCAGGTCAGCGCACCGCTCGAAACTGCCCTGAACGGCGTCGAAGGCCTGGAGTCCACGTCCTCGACGTCGCGCAACGGCGTCTCACAGATCTCCAAGGTGTTCACCTACGGGACAAACCTTGACCGCGCCCGGAACCAGATCGACCGGGCCATCTCCAACGCCAAGCGCTCCCTGCCGGAGGACGTGCAGCCGCAGGCCATCGCGGGCAGCATCAGCGACTTCCCGATCGTGTTCCTGGCCGTGTCCTCGGACAAGCCGCTGAGCGAACTGAACGCGGACCTGGCGCGCCTCTCCGTTCCCCGGCTCCAGAAGATCGACGGCGTCCGGGGAGCCGACGTGACCGGCGGCGCCACCCAGCACATCGAGATCCTCCCCCGCCCCGAGGCGATGGCTGCCAAGGGCGCCACGATCGAGTCCATCCGGAACGCCCTCGGCAACAACGGCGCACTGATCCCTGCCGGGACCATCCAGGAGCAGGGCAAGACGCTCTCCCTCCAGATCGGCAGCCCGGTGGATTCCCTGGACGCCATCAAGGCACTCCCCTTGGGCGGAGCGAAGGATGCCGCGACAATCGGCACGGTGGCCGACGTCAGCCTGCAGGACAACGAACGGACCTCCATCACCCGGACCAACGGCCAGGAAACGCTGGCGGTGTCCGTGACCAAGAAGCCCGAGGGCGACACCGTGGGAATCTCCCACGCCGTGAACGACTCGTTGGCGGCCCTTGAGGCCGAGCTGGGGTCCAACGCAAAATTCACGGCGGTGTTCGACCAGGCCCCGTTCATCGAGAAGTCCATCAAGGACCTCACCACCGAGGGCCTGCTCGGGCTGGGCTTCGCCGTCGCCGTCATCCTTGTTTTCCTGATGTCAGCCCGATCCACCCTTGTTACCGCGGTCTCCATTCCGCTCTCGCTGCTGATCACGTTCATTGGCCTGTCCGCGACCGGCTATTCACTGAACATCCTGACCTTGGGCGCGCTGACCATTGCGATCGGCCGGGTGGTGGACGACTCGATTGTGGTGATCGAAAACATCAAACGCCACCTCAGCTACGGGGAGGAGAAAGTCCCCGCGATCCTCACCGCAATCCGGGAGGTGGCCGGCGCCATCACCGCCTCCACCTTGACCACCGTGGCGGTCTTCCTGCCCATTGCCTTCGTGGGTGAGCTCGCCGGCGAACTCTTCCGACCCTTCGCCCTGACAGTCACCATGGCGCTGCTGGCATCCCTGCTGGTATCGCTGACCATCGTTCCGGTCCTGGCCTACTGGTTCCTCAAGAGCCCCGCCGGTTCGCCCGCCGCCGGTTCGCCAGCTGCAAGTTCGCCCGCCGCCCGCGAAGCTGCCGCCCGTGTTGCCGCCGCCGCCCGTGCCCAGGCTCAGGAAGCCGAACAGAAGAGCCGGCTGCAGCGTGCCTACCTGCCCGTCCTCAGCAAGACCCAGAAGCACCCGGTGCTGACCCTGGTCGCCGCCGTTCTGGTGCTCGGCGCCACGGCCGCCATGACGCCGCTGCTGTCCACCAACCTCCTCGGCGATTCCGGCCAGAACAGCATGACTGTCCGCCAGCTGATGCCGGCGGGCACAAGCCTGGCCGACACCAGCGCAGCCGCCGTCAAGGTCGAGGACGTCCTCCGCGGCATCGAGGGTGTCAAGAATGTCCAGCTCACCTCCGGAAACGCGCAGGCGGGCTTTGCCGCCCTGACGTCCTCCGGCGCCGCCAACTCCACGTTCACGGTGGTGACGGATGAAAAGGCCAACCAGGCAACGCTCCAGGAAACCGTCCGGACCGAAGTAGGCAAGGTGGCCGGTTCCGGGAAGATCACCGTGGGCACCCAGCAGGGAGGCTTCGGGACATCCTCCACGGTGGACATCACCATCAAGGCGGCAACGTCCGAGGACCTCCGCACAGCCAGCGAGGCCATGGTGGAAGCAATGGCCGGTGTGCCGGAAACCAGCGAGGTGACAACCAACCTCGCTGCCAGCCAGCCGGTAGTCCAGGTCAAGGTTGACCGGGCCAAAACCGCGGCGGCCGGACTGAACGAGGAACAGGTGGCCGGCGTCCTGGCGGCCACCATCAGCCCCATCCCCGCAGGCACGGTCCGGATCGACACGAACGATTTTCCCGTCCAGATCGGCAAGGGCACCCGGTTCACCAGCATCGATGCGGTGCGCAACATCGCCCTGCCCGCCGCGGGCGCGCCGGTGACCCTTGGCAGCATCGCGTCCGTGGAACAGGTGGACGTGCCGGTCTCCATTACCGCCAGCAACGGCCAGCGGACCGCCAAAGTGTCAGTCACGCCGTCGGGCTCCAACCTTGGTGCGGTGAACGCGGAGGTGCAAAAGCGCCTCACGGAGGTCAGTCTCCCAGCGGGGGTCACCGCGGAACTCGGCGGCGCCACCACCCAGCAGGCCGAGTCCTTCCAGCAACTGGGCCTGGCGCTCCTCGCGGCGATCGCGATTGTCTACGTCATCATGGTGGCCACGTTCAAGTCGCTGATCCAGCCCCTGATCCTGCTGGTGTCCGTACCCTTTGCCGCCACAGGCGCCGTGGCCCTGCTGCTGGCCACGGCTGTTCCCCTCGGCCTGCCGTCGCTGATCGGCATGCTGATGCTGGTGGGCATTGTGGTCACCAACGCCATTGTGCTCATCGACCTCATCAACCAGTACCGGCAGCCACGGGACGGCCGCGGCGGCATGAGCGTGGCGGATGCAATCACCCACGGCGCGCGGCAACGCCTCCGGCCCATCCTGATGACCGCGCTGGCCACCGTTTTCGCCCTGACGCCCATGGCGCTCGGCCTGACCGGGGGCGGCGGCTTCATTTCCCAGCCGCTGGCCGTGGTGGTGATCGGCGGCCTGGTCTCGTCCACAGCGCTGACCCTGGTGCTGGTTCCCGTGCTGTACCGGCTCGTGGAGGGACGGCGGGAAACAAAAGCGCTGCTCCGTGCCATGCAGCAGCGCCCGGAGTTTGCGGCAGCGGACAACGTCGATGCCGAGTTCCGCGACTGGACCACCGGCATGGTGCCCCGCGTCAGTGGCCGCCGTGCCGCTCCGGGCGACCCCCTGTAACACCTGGAATATTCTCGTCGGGGAGGCGTTATATCCGTCGATACATGCAAACGCATGAAAATCGGGTATAGTGGAATCAAGCCCGGAGAGTCCAGGAAACGGAAGGCACACCATGCAGATCGGCGTATTCAGCGTCAGTGACATCACCACTGACCCCACCACCGGCCGGACGCCCACGGAGAACGAACGCATTAAGGCGGCCGTGGCGATCGCCAAAAAAGTCGAGGAAATCGGCATGGATGTCTTCGCCCTCGGCGAGCACCACAACCGCCCGTTCTTCTCGTCCTCGCCCACCACCACGCTTGCGTACATCGCCGCGCAGACCGAGCGGATCACCCTCTCCACCGCCACCACGCTGATCACCACCAACGATCCGGTCAAGATCGCCGAAGACTTCGCCATGCTCCAGCACCTCGCCGACGGCCGCGTGGATCTGGTCCTGGGCCGCGGCAACACGGCTCCGGTATACCCGTGGTTCGGCAAGAACATCCAGGACGGCGTGGAACTGGCCATCGAGAACTACAGCCTGCTGCGCCGGCTGTGGGACGAGGACACGGTGAACTGGTCCGGCAAGTTCCGTACGCCACTGCAGAACTTCACGTCCACCCCTCGCCCGCTCGACGGCGTGGCCCCCTTTGTGTGGCACGGGTCCATCCGCACGCCGCAGATCGCCGAAGTGGCGGCCTACTACGGCGACGGGTTCTTCGCAAACAACATCTTCTGGCCCAAGGAGCACTACCAGCAGCTGATCAGCCTCTACCGTGAGCGCTACGAGCACTACGGCCACGGCAAGGCGGACCAGGCCATCGTTGGCCTCGGCGGCCAGTTCTTTATGCGGAAGAACTCCCAGGACGCCGTGAAGGAATTCCGGCCTTACTTCGATAACGCGCCCGTCTACGGCCACGGCCCGTCGCTGGAGGACTTCACCTCCCAGACGCCACTCACCGTGGGAAGCCCGCAGGAAGTCATCGAAAAGACCCTCACCTTCCGCGAGTACTTCGGCGACTACCAGCGCCAGCTGTTCCTGATCGACCACGCGGGCCTGCCCTTGAAGACCGTGCTGGAGCAGCTTGACCTGTTCGGCGAGGAAGTCCTCCCGGTCCTCCGCAAGGAATACGCGGCACTCAAGCCCGCGCACGTCCCGGACCCGCCCACCCACGCCGGCCGCGTGGCCGCGCTGATGGCTGCACAGGCGTCTGACACTGCCCCTTCGGAGGCGTGATGGCTGCCGGCGGCAACGAATCACCCATCCGCTTGGCAGCGGAAACCTGGGAATCCCTGTTCCGGGCGCAGGTCGCCGTGATGCGCAGGCTGCAGGCCGGTCCCGCCTTCCGGAAAGTGGCACTGAACGAATACGACGTGCTGTTTACGCTCTCCCGGTGTCCGTCCGGCTGGCTCCGGCTCAATGAACTCAATGACCATGTCCTGCTGAGCCAGTCGAGCCTCAGCAGGCTGGTTGAGAGGCTGGAAAAGCGCGGGCTCGTGGTCCGGATGGCTGCCCCCGACGACGGCCGCGGCGTGCTGCTGAAGCTCACCGAGGAGGGGTCTGCCCTCCAGAAGGAGATCGGCCGGGAGCATGTGCGGGACATCTCCAGCCTGGTGGGGCCAGCCCTGACGGCTGCCGAGCAGAAGGAACTCCAGCGGCTGACCGAGAAACTCCGGCATTCCGTGGGGGCGCGGCCGGCAAAGTAACTGCCTGGGAAATAACCGGCCGGGAAGTATCTGGCCGTGAACTCACCGCCCGGCAATGGCGGGCGGTGCCGGGAAACTAGACGAGCATGACCAGCTTGGCAGGATCTTCCGACGGCAGCTGGCCGTTGACCACGGCGCTGACCCGCAGCTCGGTCAGCGTCAGGCGCCCGCCCACCGTTGACAGGAACGCGGTGTCGGACGAGTCGCGGCCAGCGGTGATCCGCAGCATCGACTCCCGCGGGGCCAGCCCCGTGGGGTCGATGACGTGCCAGGCGCCATTGACATGCGCCTCGGCTACCGCGTGGAAATCCATGGGGCTCAGCCCCGGTGCGTACACGGCCGCGAGCCGGGCCGGGATGTCCTTGGAACGCAGCAGGGCGATGGCCAGGTGCGCGAAATCCCGGCACACTCCCCTGCGGTGCAGGAGGGTTTCCACGGCGCCGTCAGTTCCCCTGGAGGAACCGCTGATGTACCGCAATTCCCCAAAGACCCAGCTCCGCACGGCCTGGAGCAGTTCCGCACCGTGCAGGCCACCGAATTCGGCATAGGCCGTGGGCAGGAGCCGGTCCGACTCCGCGTAACGGCTTGGCCGCACGTAGCGGATGAGCTCAGCCAGGGTGGCTTCTTCCGGGACGGCCTGCCCTGCCACCGTCGCCGAGTAGTCAACGGTGACTTCGGCGGGATCAGTGAACTCCATATAGTGCAGGCGGCCGCCATGATGGTCCGCGAGTTCCTGCAGCGGAACCGGCTGCCCGTCGGCCGTGACAGTCAGGGATTCATCAAACGAGGTGTAGCCGGGATTCCTGGCTACAGCGATGGCCAGGGCTGCCTTCGTGTCGGCGATGGTCCTGAAAACCATACGTGCTGAAACGGTGCGTTCCATGTATCTCCGGGGTGTGAGGTAGTGGCAGAACTTCCCGCTCTGACCCGGGGATGAGGGGGCCGGGGGGCGGGACTAGTTTTTGATCTCCAGAGACATTAGCATCCGCTGGACGTTCGCGAATTCCGAGCTCTCATCCACGTACTTGGCGGCCTGGCCCAGGGTGTCGAACGCCTTGGCCGGGGCCACCTTCTCATCCGGGGCGAAGGCCTTCAGGACGCCGAGGTCACCGAACGAGTAGTCCCCTTTCCCCGCCGGGCCACGGACCACATTCCGCAGTTCGCAGGCTTGGCCGTCTGCCCCGCCCACAATGTTGGTGATGCCGTAGGAGCCGAAGTAGCGGTAGCCCTGGATGACGCGGAACACTACGTGCGGCGCTATGGTCCCTTCCCCGGTCAGGCCGGGAAGATCCAGCGGCACGCTGCTGATCACGATGTACGGTTTGCGGGCAGCCTCGGGGCATTCAGACGACGACGACGGCGGCTGTCCTGTCCGCAGCGTGGCCACAACCGCGCCGTCCTGCTTTTTCACCTCAATCTTCAGCGCACCCGGCAACGTCCCCTCCTCGGGAGTGACGGACTGGGCGATCCATTCCTCCGGCAGGTCGAAGCTGACGGTCTTCGCCGGATCGGTATAGGTCTTCCACGCAGCCGCTGTTGCGGCCGGGCCGGGTGCTGCGGACGTCGGGACGCCCGCTGTGGCAGAAGGATCCGACGACGGGGACCCTGTAGCGCCGGAGGCTGAGCTCGTGCTGGCGCCAGGGCTGGCCGATGTGTCCGGCTGCGCGGTCCACGCTGAATCGCTGTTACCAGGCGCGCTGCAGCCGGATGCCAGCGTCCCTGCCATCAGCAGCGCGGCCGTCCGCACTCCCCACATTGCCGCCTTGTGTGTCATGCAGCCAGCCTAGCGGCGGACGCCGTCGGCCAAGAGCCGGAGCCTCGTGTCGCCGTCGGAGATTCCCCGTACGCAAGGGACTAGGCTGGTGCCTATGGCGGATGAGCAGCATGGCGCGGACCTTGACAGCCTGGCGGACATCTCTGCCATCGACATTGCGGACTGGCGGCTGCGGACTTTTGCCCTGTACGACACGGTGCGGAAAGTTGCCGCTGAAGATCCGGCGGAGGCCCATTCCCTCTGGCGGCATGAGCGCGACCGTATGTTCGCAACGCATCCGGCCTCAGCCCTCAGCGCGAAAGACAAGTCGCAGTTCTCCGGCCTGAAGACGGCCGACTACGATCCCATCTACCGGTTCTACGTGCCGCTGACCCTTGAGGGCGCCGGCCGGGAAATGACCGTGGAAACCGCCACTGACGGTGTGGTCCGGTTTGTCCGGCTGGGCACGTTCGATCTACCCGAGCTGGGCCAGCTGGGCGTGTGGAAGCTGCGCGGTTACGGCGGCGGGATTTTCGTGCCGTTCCGGGACGCCACGGCCGGCCAGCCCGGCGGAACGTACGGCGCCGGCCGGTACCTCCTGGACACCATCAAGGGCGCATTCCACGGGGTCCATGGTTCCGGGGCGGGCGCCGAGTTTGTCCTTGATTTCAATTTTGCCTACAACCCGTCCTGCGCATACAACGAGGCCTGGGCCTGCCCGCTGCCCGGACCTTCCAACCGCCTGGCCGTGGAGATCCCGGTGGGCGAGCTGTACTGAGCCGCCACCGGCGGTCGCCGCTGCCGGGAGCCTACCGGAGGACGTAGGATGTCATCATGACTGCCAGCGCTCCCCGCCGCCTTGCCCGTGTCCGCCCCCTGTCCCCCGCTGTTGCCGACGAGCATTTCTTCGTGGCCAATGACGCCCCGGACTTCGGCTCCGCCGCCGGCCGGTCCTGGACAGTGGTTGATTCCCCCTTCGGTGCGTCCCGCGCAAACGCCAACCACCCGGCCCGGCCGGGGTGGGAGACCGGCGCCGTTGTAGACCAGGAGTCGTTCACGTACCTGGCGCCTTCCGTCCCCCTCAACGTCTTTGGCATGGCGCACAACACCGGCCAGGCCGGCCGGGACCTCCCGCCGCAGGCCTTCCACAAGGCGGCATCGAGCGTGATCGGGCCGGGCGACGCCATTGAACTGAGCACAACAGTGGGCTACGTGGACCCGGAAGCGGAACTGACCGTCGTCGTCGGGCGCACCGTCCGTGGCCTGACGCTGGAAACTGCCCGGAGCGCCATCCTTGGATTCACCATCGGCAACGATGTCTCGGCCCGCGATCTGCAGAAGTCTGACGAGCTGTGGATCAGCGCCAAGAGCCAGGACACCTTCACTCCCGTGGGCCCATGGATTGTGACGGACCTCGACGACTCGGACCTGTCCATCAGCATCGTCCACAACGGCACCGAACTGAAGGCCGCCAGCAGCACCGAACTCGGCTGGAAGGTGGACGAAATCCTCGTGTACCTCAGTTCCTTCATGACCCTGCACGCCGGCGATCTGGTCCTCACCGGCTTCCCGGCGGAATGTGCCCGCATCCAGCCCGGAGACACAGTTGTGTGCCGGGTGGAGGGAATTGGCGAGCTCAGCAGCCCGGTGAAGGCTGCGTCCTGGGAGGAAACACCGGCCTGATATGTCAGGCTTGACCCATGGAGACCCCTGCTGCGCCCGCCGCCCAGCTGACGCAGCAGCCCACGCGCGGTGCGCCGGCCACCAAGCACTACCGCGGAATCTTCAGGTTTCCGCTGGTGCGGCAGCTCCTCCGCTTCACCGGCGTCGGCATCATCTGCACCGCAACGTCCCTGGCGCTGTATGCGTTGCTGCGCCCCTGGCTGGGACCGCAGCTGGCCAACGCGGCCGCCCTGGTGCTGACGTCCTTGATGAACACGGCGCTGAACCGCAGGCTGACGTTTAAGATCTCCGGGCAGCGCCGGATGGCCCGCGACCACCTCCACGGCATGATCGTCATCGCCGTGGCGCTGGTCATTACCGGCGGCAGCCTGGGCGTGCTGCATTGGCTGCACCCGGACGCCACCGTGTCCGATGAGCTGTGGACCACCACACTGTCAGGCTTCGTGGCCACCGCCGTGCGGTTCACGATGCTGCGGCATTGGATTTTCCGCCGCGCCCGCCATATCTAGCGGCCGAGGGTCCTGACGCTCCCGACGGCAATGCCCACGGCTGCCGCCGCCTGCTCCAGTTCGTCCGCGGTCACGGCCGAGGTGAAGCTGAACCGCACAGCTGTCTGCGCCACGTCGGCGCCATAGCCCAGCGCGGTCAGCACCGGCGACGGCGCATCGGAACCCGCGGCACACGCCGAACCGCTCGAGCACACCACACCCTGCCGCTCCAGCTCCAACAGCACTGATTCGCCGCTGGTGCCGGGGAAACAAAACGACGCCACTGACGGCAACCGTTCCGTCCGGTGCCCGGTGAGCAGGGCTCCGGACACCGTCTCCAGGATGGCGGCGATGAAGTGTTCGCGGAGAAGGGCCACGCGGGCGGCAAGCTCCGGCCGTTCAGCGTGGGCGAGCGTCAGGGCCGTGGCCAGCGCCACGGCACCGGCAACGTTTTCGGTCCCGGACCGGCGGCCGCGTTCCTGGCCGCCGCCATGCACCAGGGGCTCCACACGGGTCCGGCCGCGGACATACAGCATGCCGCAACCCTTGGGCGCACCGAGTTTGTGGCCGGAAATGCTCAGGGCATCCACGCCCAGCGACTTGACGTCCAGGGGCAGCCAGCCCGCGGCCTGGACGGCGTCGGTGTGGAACGGGATGCCCCGCCCAGCGGCGATGGCGGCCAGTTCGGCGACCGGCTGGATGGTGCCCACCTCATTGTTCGCGTACATGACGCTGACCAGGGCAGTTTCCGGCCGGAGCACGGCGGCGAGCGCCTCCGGCGTCACCCGGCCGGTCCCGTCCACCGGAACCACGTCCACGCTGAACCCGTGGAACCGTTCCAGGTAGCGCGCGGACTCTTCCACGGCGGGATGTTCGACGGCGCTGATCACCACGCGGTTGAGGACCGGGTCGGCAGCCTGCCGGGCGAGGGCAATGCCCTTGACCGCGAGGTTGTCCGCCTCAGTGCCTCCCGAGGTGAAGGTGACCTCGCCCGGGCGGCAGCCGAGCACCTTGGCCACGGCCGCACGGGCGCCTGCGAGCGCGGACGCCGCGGCCTCGCCAAGCGTGTGGTGGCTGGAGGGGTTGCCGAACTCGCCGCTCAGGTAGGGCCACATGGCCTCGAGGACTTCGCGGCGGACGGGCGTGGTGGCGGCGGCGTCAAGGAAGATCATGGCTGCTTCAGCCGACGCTCAGTTCGACGTCCAGGCCGAGGTCCAGGGCAGTCACGCTGTGGGTGAGACCACCGATGGAGATGACGTCCACGCCCGCCGCGGCGATGTCCGCTACGGTGCCGAGGTTGACGTTGCCGCTGGCTTCCACCACGGCGCGTCCGTCCACCTGCTTGACACCGGCACGGAGCCCGTCGAGGGTGAAGTTGTCCAGCATGATGGTGTCCACACCGGCGGCAAGGACGGGTTCGATCTGCTCGGCGCTGTCCACCTCCACTTCGAAGTGCGTGGTGTGCCCCAGCTGGGCCTTGGCCGCGGCGAGCAGGGCAGTGAGCTTGGCGGGGTCTCCCCCGGTCATGACGGCCAGGTGGTTGTCCTTGGCCAGCACGGCGTCGGAGAGGCTGTAGCGGTGGTTGGCGCCTCCGCCGCAGCGCACTGCGTAGCGTTCCAGCACGCGCAGGCCCGGCGTGGTCTTGCGGGTGTCCGTGATGCGCGCCTTGGTGCCTTCGACGAGCCGGACGAATTCCGCGGTCTTGGTGGCGATGGCACTCATCCGCTGCACCAGGTTCAGCCCAACCCGTTCGGCCAGCAGCACCGAGCGCGCGTTGCCGGTGACGCGCGCGAGGTGCGTTCCGGCGTCGAACGCTTCACCGTCTGCCAGCAACAGCTTCACGTCCGTTTCCGGATCAATGAGCTTCATGGCGTCGCGGAACACCGTTCCACCGCTGAACACGCCGGGCATCCGGGCGTTCAACACCGCGGTGGCGCGGGCGTCAGCCGGGATCAGCAGCTGCGAGGTGATGTCACCGTTGGGCGCGTCCTCGGCAAAGGCCCGCTCCAGGATGTCCCGGACGGGTGCTGCGGGGAGGGTCAGGCTAGTCATTAACGAGGCTCGCTTTCCTGCTCATGGTGTAACGCTTATCAAAATCTCCGACGGCGGCATCCGCGGGCACGCTGTCGCTGCGGTAATGCGCCCCCAAGGATTCCCGCCGCTCCCGCGCGGAATAGACGAGCAGCTGCGCAGCCAACAAAAGATTGGCATCCTCATGCTCCCGCGGATCGAAGGAATCAGGAACAGTAAACGGGTCGTCAGCAGAGGCCCACGCCCCAAGCACAGCCCCCGCTTCCCTAAGCAACCCGCCATCACGAAGCACCCCAGCGTTGGCAGTCATCAACCGCCGAAGCGCCACCCGGGAAAACGGCCCCGCCTCACCAAACGACACTTCAATAGGCCCAGGTGCCGGAACAGTCTCAAACTGCCAGGAAATGGACGCTGACGCGTCGTTGAACATCACCGGCAGTTCCGGAGGTCCCGATAGCGCCGTTGTTGCGTGAGCGGCCGGACCGGCCGCCGAGCTTGCGAGGCGATCGCCGGTGCGAGGCGAGAGCGCAGGCGCCGAGGGACTTGCGGAACTGCTGGCCAGAAACGCAGCAACAGCCCGCCGCCCAAAGACAAGTCCCTCAAGAAGGGAGTTACTGGCAAGCCGGTTAGCCCCTTGGACGCCGGTGCAGGCAACCTCGCCGGCGGCCAGCAACCCAGGCACCGAGGTCCGCCCGTAGAGGTCGGTAAGGACCCCGCCCATCCAGTAGTGCGCCGCCGGTGCCACGGGGACCAGTTCGCGGGTCCAGTCGACGCCGGCCTCGCGGGTGCGTTGGGTAATGGTGGGGAACCGCTTGGCCAGGTAGCCCTTGCCGTGCCTGGCCTCGACCACCATGGCGTCGAGGAACACGTGCCCGTTGGGATCCCCCAGGGTGGCGAGGTGCAGGGCGATGCTGCGGGAGACGACGTCGCGCGGGGCAAGTTCTGCGTCGGCGTGATAGGCAGGCATAAAGCGTTCGCCGCGGGCATCCAGCAGGATGGCGCCTTCACCGCGCACGGCTTCGGAAATCAGGAGCGGTTCAGCTCCGTTGCCGGCTGCCTCGAGGGCATCGGCCGGGAGCACCATACAGGTGGGGTGGAACTGGAAGAACTCCAGGTCCGCAACTGCGGCTCCGGCCCGCCAGGCGAGCGCCAGCCCGTCGGCAGTTGCCACGGCAGGGTTGGTGGTCCGGGCGAACAGTTGGCCCGCTCCCCCGGTGGCCAGGAGCACGGCATCGCCGCGGATGGCGAGTTCCCGCCCGGCGTGGAGGAAATTCACGCCGGCCAAGCGTCCATCGCTCTGCGACAGGGACGTGACCTGGGCGTGCCCGATCACCTGCATCCGTCCAGCGGCCTGCGCATCCAGGACCGTCTTGATGAGTGCCCTGGCTACGCCGGCACCGGTTGCGTCGCCGCCGGCGTGCAGGATCCGCGGCGCGGAATGGGCGGCTTCGAGACCCAGCGAGGGGTCGCCGTCGTCGTCCATGTCGAAACGCACGCCGAAGCGTTCCAATCCGGCGATATCCAGCCGGGCCTCCGTGCAGAGGACGCGGACGGCGTCCTCGTCGCAGTGGCCGGCCCCGGCCTTCAGCGTGTCTGTGATGTGCGCGGCCACGGTGTCCCCGGGCGCTGGCACGTCGAGGACGGCGGAGATGCCACCTTGGGCGTAGTACGTGTTACTGTCCGCGAGCGCGCCCTTGGTCAGCAGCACCACTTCAGCGCCGGCGTCGGCGGCAAGCAACGCCGAGTACAGTCCCGCAATGCCGCTCCCGACGACGATCAGCCGCCGGGGTGCCGGACCACCGGCTGGGCTCTCTGCGCTCATGTGGGGCTCGTTTCGGTTTCCAGGGTTACAGCGGGCGGGACTACAGCGGGCGGGACTACAGCGGACGGGCTAAAGCGGACGCGCGGCGAGCATACGCTCGAGCGCGGTTTTGGCGTTGTCCTGGACGGAATCGTCCACGCTGATGCGGTTGACGATGCGGCCTTCAACGAGTTCCTCCAGGACCCAGGCGAGGTAGCCAGGGTGGATGCGGTACATCGTGGAGCAGGGGCAGATCACCGGGTCCAGGCAGAAGATGGTGTGCTGCGGGTACTCGGCGGCGAGCCGGTTCACCATGTTCACTTCCGTGCCGATCGCGAAGGTGGTCGGTTCGGTGGCGGCTGCGATGGCCTTCTTGATGAAGTCGGTGGAGCCGGCTGAATCGGCGGCGTCCACCACCTCCATGGGGCACTCGGGGTGCACAATCACGTTGACGCCGGGGAACTCGGCCCGGGCCTTTTCGATCTGGCCGACGTTGAAACGCTTGTGGACCGAGCAGAAGCCGTGCCAGAGGATCACGCGGGAATCGAGCAGGGCTTGCTCATCGTTGCCGCCCAGTTCCTTGCGCGGGTTCCACATGGGCATCTGTTCCAGCGGCACACCCATGGCTTTGGCGGTGTTGCGGCCCAGGTGCTGGTCAGGGAAGAACAGGACCCGCTGGCCCCGTTCGAACGCCCATTCCAGGACCACCTTGGCGTTGGATGAGGTGCAGACGATGCCGCCGTTGCGGCCGCAGAAAGCCTTCAGGGCGGCGGAGGAATTCATGTAGGTGACCGGAATGACCGGAACCCGCCCCTCGGCGTCGGCCTCGGTACCGAAAATCTCTTCGAGCTGTTCCCAGCACTCCTCCACGGAGTCGGTGTCCGCCATGTCCGCCATGGAGCAGCCGGCAGCGAGGTTGGGCAGGATGACGGCCTGTTCCGGGGTGGAGAGGATGTCCGCGGTCTCGGCCATGAAGTGCACGCCGCAGAAGACGATGGCTTCGGCGTCCGGCCGCGTGAGGGCGGCGTTGGCCAGCTGGAAGGAGTCGCCCACAAAGTCGGCGTACTGGATGACTTCGTCGCGCTGGTAAAAGTGGCCCAGGACCACTGCCCGGTCGCCGAGCTTAGCCTTGGCCGCACGGATGCGAACATCGAGCTCGGCATCGCTGGCGAGCTTGTATTCTTCCGGCAACTGGCCCTGGCGCGGCGTGGCGGCCGGGGCGACGTCCGCACTTGAGGCTCCGGGTCCGTAAGCCGGGCTCCCAGCGAGCGCCTCGGCAAGGTCGTACTCCCACGGGCCCTTGGCGAGCGCCGGGCTGCAGGTGGCTGCTGTTTTGCCTGCAGCCGCGCTCCGGGACGCGCTTTCGGCTTGTTCGCGCGTGATCAGCTGGATGGCTGTGTTGACGCTGCTCATGGTGTGCTCCTGTTATCGGGGTCAAGGCCGGGGCGGCCGGTGAAGCGGTAAAGACGAGGCGGACGGTGTTTACCGCCCTGGAGGTATTCGCCGGTTTCTTCGATCTCCGGCGTGGATTTGAGCTGGCGGCCGAAGTTGGCCGGGTCCAGCCGGGTGTCCAGGACGGCTTCATAGACTTCCCGGACCTGGGCGAGCGTGAAGTACTCCCCCAAAAAGTGGTAGGCCACCGAGCCGTAGGCCAGCTTGTTCCGCAGGCGTCGGAGCGCGTACTCAACAATGGCGTTGTGGTCGAAGGCCAGGTCCCCCACCTTGTCTGCCCGGAACCACTTCACATTCTCCGATTCGTCGGCCAGGGCGGCCTCCGTGGGCTGGACCAGCGCCCAGTAGACGATCGACACCACGCGCTGGGTGGGTGAGCGGTGCAGCCCGCCGAACGCGTAGAGCTGCTCCAGGTAGCTCGGTGTGAGTCCGGTGGTTTCGCGGAGGTTCCGGGACGCAGCATCCTGCAGGGATTCAACATGCGTCAGCGGTCCGCCGGGCAGGGCCCAAAGATCCTTATACGGCTCACGAATCCTGCGGACCAGGGGAAGCCAGAGGGTAGGCCGGCCCGAGGATTCGCTGGGCCGCAGGGCGAAGATGACGGTGGAGATAGCGAGCGAGGGTGCAGCGGTGGCCCGTTCGGAGACGTTCGCTGAGCTGCTGTACACGGTCACTCACCCGCTCTCTGCTTCTGGGCTTCATTGCCATCACTTAGTTATGGTCATTTTGACTAGAACTGATTCTACGGCCACATTCCCCTGATTCAAAATGTTTCGCCGCCCCGCGCGACTGGACGAGCTCCTTGGGCTGGTCCCCGTAGACCTTACTCCGGCTGCCTGGCGGCTGCGGCTTCGAGCAGGTTCAGTGTCCTGCCCTGGAAGTGGGTGTTGAGGACAATCACGGACGACGCACGGAGCACGGTCCTGGTGGCGATCATCGCATCCAGAACACGCTGCAGGTCCGGATTCGACCGCGCGGCGATCCTCGCCATGAGGTCCGAGCTGCCGGAAACGGTGTGGACCTCGATCAGTTCCGGGATCGCGGCCAGCGCCTCGGCCACCGCATCGTGGCCCAGGTCCTGGTTGATGGTCAGCGAGCAGAAGGCAACCACCGGGAAGCCGAACTTTGCCGGGTCAGGCCGGGGCACCCACGAGCTGATCACGCCGGCCTCCGTCATCCTGTCCAGCCGCGATTGGACCGTGGCGCGGGCGACGCCCAGGACCCTCGAGGCCTCCAGCACCGAGCCCCGCGGAGTGTCGGTGAAGAATCTGACAATTTTGGCATCCAGTGCATCAACGTTCATACAATCTCCTTCACACGCTGCCATGCAGTAGGCAGATTGCTAGCCAATAGCCATCCGAGTGATTCAAAGTGCCACCATCGTTCCACAACCGGTGCCCGCGGACCAGCGACTTAGGCGGTAAATTCAAGTGGTCCCCGCGGGGGCACCACCCCAAACCCAAGAAGGTTCACAGGCATGACATCGAAGTCCACGGCAGTGCGGCCGAAATCCCTCCTCGGCCACACCATGAAACCCCGGCAGCTCACCATGATGGGATTGGGCAGCGCCATCGGCGCCGGCCTGTTCCTGGGTTCAGGGGCCGGCATCCAGGCTGCCGGGCCCGCCGTGCTGATCTCGTACCTCGTGGCTGGGACGCTCATCATCCTGGTGATGTGGGCGCTGGGCGAGATGGCCGCTGCGAATCCGACCAGCGGCGCGTTCTCCGTGTACGCCGAACGAGCGCTGGGAAAAACCGCCGGCGCGACGGTGGGCTGGCTGTGGTGGCTCCAGTTGGTGGTGGTCATCGCCGCGGAAGCCCTGGGCGCAGCGGGCCTGCTGTTTTCTGTGTGGCCGGTTGTCCCCGTCTGGACCCTGGCCCTGATCTTTATGGTTGTGTTTACGGCCATCAACCTGACGGGCGTCAAGAACTTCGGCGAGTTCGAATTCTGGTTTGCCATCCTGAAGGTTGCCGCCATTGTGGCGTTCCTGGCCGTGGGGGCGGCCCTGCTGCTGGGCCTCCTGCCCGAGGTAGCTTCGCCCGGATTTGCTAACATCACCACTGATTTTGCTCCCGCCGGGCTGGGCGGAATCGCCACGGCGTTGTTCGTGGTGATCTTTGCCTTTGGCGGAACCGAGATCGTGGCCGTGGCCGCCGCGGAAACGGAGGATCCGGAGCACAGTGTGGGCAAGGCGATCCGCACGGTATTGTGGCGCATCCTGGTCTTCTACATAGGGTCGGTCTTTGTCATCGCGGCCGTTCTGCCGGTCTCCTCCGAAGGACTCGCCTCGCCCTTTGCCGGCGTGCTCGACGCGGCCCGGATCCCGGGCGCCGGCACGGCGATCACCCTGGTTGCCGTCGTCGCGCTGCTCTCCGCACTGAACGCCAACCTCTACGGCGCATCCCGCATGGTGTATTCGCTGGCCGAACGCGGCGAGGCGCCCCGGTTCCTGGCGAGGCTCAGCGGCGCCAGCGTGCCCATGGTGGCGGTGTGCGTCTCCGTGGCGTTCGGCTTCTTCGCCACCGTTCTGGAGCTGCTGTTCCCGGACCGGATCCTGCCGGCCCTTTTCCAGCTGGTCGGATCCACGTGCCTGGTGGTCTGGGGCACGGCCCTTGTTTCGCAGCTGATCCTCCGACGCCGGGCGGACCGGGACGGTGCCGTCCTTCCCCTGCGGATGAAGGGATTCCCCGGCCTGACAATCTTCGGACTGGTCCTCCTGGGCCTGATCTTCGCCGTCGGCTTCAGCGCGGAAAGCAGCCGCGGCCAGCTGCTGAGCACGTTTGTTCTGGTTGCCTGCCTCGCGGCAGCCTGCTGGATCGGCGCCCGGCTCACCACCCGCGATCGCCAGCCCAAGTAAGTAGCGCTATCTGTCGTTTTCGGCGGTCAAAACGACAGATAGCGCTACCCAGTTGGGGAGGGGGCAGAAAGACCGTCGGCGGCTCGCGCTGTACAAATTGCGAAGCTGCCAGCCGGAACACGGCACAGTTTTTTGCAGACTGACCGGCCCCTGCTGTGCTGATTGCCCACATATCCGCCGGTGACTAGGGTCACAGGCATGGACACACTTCCGCCGCCGGCGTCCGGCAACAAAACGTCGCCGCTGAACCCCGGCCAGCTCCGCGATCTTTATTCGCTCATGGTGGCCGTCCGGGACCTGGACACGTCCGCCGTCGCCTGGCAGAGGCAGGGCATCATCCCCGGCTATGCCCCCGAACTGGGCCAGGAAGCAGCCCAGGTGGGCAGCGGCTACGCCGTGGACCTGTCCCGTGACTTCGTGTTCCCCACCTACCGGGAAATGGGCGTGGCCCGCGCCATGGTCGTGGACATGGTTGCCTACATGGCAACCCACAAAGCCACGTGGCACGGTGGCCTCTACGATCCCCTGGAATCGCAGCTCGCCCCGATCCAGGCGGTGGTGGCCGGCTCCGTGCTGCACGCCGTCGGCTGGGCACACGGCCAAACGCTGGCCGCCGCCCCCGGCGACGAAACCGGCGCGGCCCTGAGCTACTTCGGTGACGGTGCCTCGTCCCAGGGCGACGTCCACGAGGCCCTGAACTTCGCGGCTGTCCTGAAGGCGCCGGTGGTGTTTTTCGTCCAGAACAACGGCTGGGCCATCTCAGTGCCCACCGAACACCAGGGGGCCGGCGGCTCCGTGGCTGCCCGCGCCGCGGGCTATGGCATCCCTGCCGTCAAGGTTGACGGCAACGATGTGGTGGCCGTCGTGGAGGCAACGCGGCGAGCGCTGGCACACTGCCGGGCCGGAAACGGTCCCGTCCTCATCGAAGCCATGACCTACCGCCGCGGCCCGCACTCCACCTCCGATGACCCCGGCCGCTACCGCACGCTTCAGGAAGAACACGACGACGGCGGCCAGGATCCGCTGGAACGCTTCCGTCAGGTCCTGCTCGCCGACGGCGTCGCCGACGAGGAGTTCTTCGCCGCCGCCCTCGCTTCAGCCAAGGCGGAGGAGGAACAGATCCGGGAGGGCCTCCATGCCCTGGCGCCGCGCCCCGGCAGCGAAATGTTCAGCCTGGTGTTCCAGGAAACCACGCCCGCCCTACAGGCCCAGGCCGCCAACTGGCGGAAGGAGTCCGAGCATGTCTAACGCCATCCTTGAAAGCGAGGCCTCCATGGACGATGGAACGGGCCGCAGCGGAGTCGAACAGCTGTCCATGCAGCAGGCCCTGAACCGGGCCCTCGATGAGGTCCTGGCGGACAACGCAAAAGCCGTCATCTTCGGCGAGGACTGCGGCCGGCTCGGCGGAGTCTTCAGAATCACGGACGGCCTGCAGGCAAAGTACGGCGAAGCCCGGGTCTTCGATACCCCGCTGGCGGAGTCCGGCATCCTGGGCATCTCCGTGGGCCTGGCCATGGCCGGTTTCCACCCGATCCCCGAGGTGCAGTTCGACGGCTTCGCCTATCCGGCCATCAACCAGATCGTCTGCCAGATCGCCAGGATGAACAACCGCAGCCGCGGGACCCTGCCGATGCCCATCACCCTGCGCGTTCCCAGCTTCGGTGGCATCCGTGCCCCCGAACACCACGGCGAATCACTCGAGGCGCTCTTCGCCCACGTGCCGGGCCTGAAGGTGGTGTCGCCGGTGAACCCCCACGAGGCCTACCACCTCCTCAAGTACGCGGCCTCACGTCCGGATCCGGTGATCTTTATGGAGCCGAAGTCCCGCTACTGGCAGAAGGGTGAGGTTGACGTCGCCAACGCCGATGCCGGCGGCGGCTCCCCCACCGGCGCCAAGGTCATGCGCGAAGGCCGCCACCTCACTCTCGTGGCTTGGGGTGCCATGGTGGCGCGCTGCCTGCAGGTGGCCGACCTGGCCGCCGAGGACGGCGTGGACATCGAGGTCCTGGACCTGCGCTGGCTCAAGCTCATCGATACCCACGCATTGGTGGCATCCGTGGCTAAGACGCGGCGCGCCGTCGTCGTCCATGAAGCCCCACTGACCTCCGGCCTCGGCGCGGAAGTCGCACAGCTCATAACCCAGGGGTGCTTCAACACCCTCAAGGCGCCGGTGGAACGCGTGACAGGCTTCGATGTCCCGTACCCCTCCGGTGACCTCGAGGACGAATACATCCCCAACGTTGACCGGATCCTTAGCGGGATCCAGCGAGTATTGGAGTACCGCCGTGGCTGAAATTTCCTTCCCGCTCCCGGACCTCGGCGAGGGCCTGATCGAGGCGACCGTGCTTGAATGGCTGGTTTCGCCCGGCGATCAGGTGGAACGGAACCAGCCGCTGGTGGAGGTGGAAACCAGCAAATCCGCTGTTGAACTGCCCAGTCCGCAGGCAGGTAAAGTGGTGCGTATCTTCGGTGGGGCAGGCGACAGGATCAATGTCGGCGAACCCCTGATCGTGTTCGAGGTGCCGGACAACACTGCCGGAATCGTGGGTACGGTCCCGAAGGATGAGGCACCGACGCGCCGGGTCCGCCTGAGCGCCGTACTTGATGAGGACTGACACCATGAGCGGCAGGCACACCGGCGAGATGCATTCCCACACCGTGGAGGGCACGGACCCCCAACTTTTTGTCGAGGTGCACGATCCCCATGACGACGCCGGACTGCGCCCTGTGCTGCTGCTGCACGGCTTCTCCTCGTCCAGCAAACTCAACTGGCATGACACCGGGTGGGTTGCGGCCCTGCTGGAGGCCGGCCGCCGCGTCATCACCGTGGACCTGCCAGGACACGGCCGCAGCGGCGCCCCCGAGGACATGGACTCCTACTCCCCCAGCCGGATCCGCGCGGATCTGCTGCAGATAGCGTTCGACGCCGGCGTGCGGCCATTGCACGACGGTGACCCCACCAGCGGGGTCGACGTTGTGGGCTATTCCTTGGGCGCCCGGCTCGCCTGGGAATTCGGCGCCACCCAGCCCGAGATCGTCCACCGCATGGTCCTGGGCGGACCGAACATCGCCGATCCGCTGGCAGCCTTTGACCTTATCGCAGCGCAGAACTACCTCGCCGACGGAACCCCCATTACGGATGAGTCCACGGCCGGCCTGCTCAAGATGGCCATGCTCCTGCCGAGCAACAACATCTTCGCGCTGCTGTCCCTGGTGGATGCCATCAAGGCCGAGCCCTTCGATCCTGCCGAGGCCGTACCCCACATGCCGATGCTCCTTGTGGCCGGCGACCAGGATGAACGTGCGGCCACCATGCCGCAGCTTGCCGCACTCGGAATCCGGGCAGGGTCCATGGCTGAACAGCTGACGCTGCCTGGCCGCAACCACACCAACGCCATCACCAGCCGGGCTTTCAAACAAGGCGCCATCGCTTTCCTGGGAGTCTGATCACTGCGCGACTGATCCCTGACCGCCTGATTCCTGACAGGGGTTTCATAGCTCCCGCATAGGTTCCGCTGGTTGGATCGTCGGATGCACGATCCTTCCCAGCCACGCGCCCGCCGCACGGTCGCCGCCCTACGCCGCCGTTCCGTCCTCGTGGCTGCCGCCGGTTTCCTCGCTGTGGTCCTGATCGCTGCCGCCTACATGCTGGCGCCTGCCCGGCCCGGGCAGGGAGCGGCATTGCGCACATCAAGAGGCATCGACACCTTTGCAAACTCCGCCGCGATTAACTCGGGCCTGGACGCAGCCATCGATGCCATCATCGGCGCCAACAGCCAGTACCAGGTGGGTGTTGCGCTGATGGCTACCGACTGCGGGGACGTGCACCAGTACGGCGTGGAGGAACCGTTCGAGGCAGCGAGCACGGCCAAGATCCTGACCGCTGCGGCCTGTTACCACCTCGTGGAGGAGGGTTCAGCGTCCCTCGATGATCCGCTGGGCGCGTTCACCTCTGACTTCCAGATCCAGGCGATGGTCCAGGACAGGAACAACGAATCGTGGAGCCTGCTGATGGACGCCGTGGGCCTTTCCGAACTTTCGGAGTATGCCGCCTCCATCGACGTCACGTATGACCCCGAGGTGAATACGCTTTCGACCGCCGACATGGCCCATATCCTGGCGGAACTGTTCGAGGGTATGCTCCTGGACCAGGAGCATACGGAGCAGCTCCTGTCCTACATGCAGGACACCAACTACGAAAACCTCCTTCCGGCCGCAGTTCCGGACGGTGTAACCGTCTTCCACAAATATGGGCTGCTCGATGACGAACTCCACGACGCCGCCATCCTCTCGATGTCCTCCGGCAGCTATGTGCTGGTGGTTTTCACGAAGGGTGCCGACCTGAGCGACATCCCTGAACGGACGGTGGTGATCCAGGAAATCACCAAGGCTGTTACCGCCGCCCTCTCGTAACTCAGCAGCTGTGGGAGGAAGTATCCCCGGTTCCCGGCGCGGCAGCAGAAGGTAGGCTGGAAGCGGGGCGGAGACAGCCGGAGAGGGAACAATGAGCACGCGTTTTGAAGACCGCACCGATGCCGGTGAACGGCTGGCGGCGGTGCTCACGCAGTTCCGGGAACGCCCCGAAACCATCGTCCTGGGGCTGGCCCGCGGCGGAATCCCCGTGGCCGCCGCGGCTGCCAAGGCCCTGTACCTGCCACTCGGCGCCGTTCTGGTCCGGAAACTCGGCATCCCCGGCCACGACGAAACAGCGTTCGGTGCGCTGGCCTGGTCGGGAGGCCGGATAGTGCGCCTGCTCAACCGTCCCTTGATCACCCGCATTCTGGACCACGGCGTCCGCCAGGAGTGGCTGGACGAAGTGGAGAAACGCGAAAGGGCCGAGCTGCTCCGCCGGGCCGCGACTTACCCGGGGATCAGCAACGACCTCACCGGCAAGACAGTCCTCCTGCTCGACGACGGACTGGCCACCGGAGCCACCATGCGCGCTGCCGCCGAGGCAGCCCGTTCCGGTGGCGCGGCACGCGTCGTCGCCGCAGCGCCGGTGGGTTCGGTGGAAGCCTACACGGCCGTGTCGCGGGTGTGCGACGCCGTGCTGTGCCTGCATCTGCCGGGCAAGTTCCGCGCCGTGGGCAGCTTCTACCGGCACTTCGAACAATTGGCCGATGAGGACGCCATCAGCCTGCTGAACCAGTAGGCCCGACGGCAACACCGGGCCCTAACGGCGCAACCTGGCCTCACGGCAGAACGGCGGACCCAGGCCAGATGGCCCGAGCCCGCCGTTCTGCGATGCGTACAACAACTTTAGTGGTGGCTGCTGACGCCGAGCGGGTTGCCCTTCGTTTCCTTGGCAAGCAGGACCCCGACAGCCGATATCACGCACAGGATCATGATGTAGATGCCGATGGATCCGGTCCATTTGGTGCTCTGCAGCAGGGCCTCGGCAATGGTTGCAGCGAAAGCACCACCCAGGATCGCACCGAAGGCGTACCCGATGGAGATGCCCGAGTAGCGGACGTTGGCCGGGAACATCTCGGCGTACATCGCCGACATGGGGCCGTAGGAGAGACCGAGGCCGATGGTCAAGACGAAGAGCGCCACGCCGTAAAGCCAGATGTTCCTGGTGTCGATCAGGGCAAACATCGGGATCATCCAGACGAAGATGATCGCATACCCGATCAGGAACGTCTTGACCCGGCCGATCCGGTCTGAGAGCCAGCCGCCGGCGAGCGTGAAGATCAGCCAGCCGAAGGAGGCGAGGGTGGTGGCGAGCAGGATTTCCGGGACCGGCATCTTCAGCGTCCTGGTGGCGTAGGAGATGAAGAAGGCGATCAACAAGTAGCCAGCGGCATTGTTGGCGATGAAGATCATGGTCGAGTAGAGGACTGGCCTCTTGTGGCTACGAATGAGTTCGCTGAGGGGCGCCCTGCTTTCGGCCTTGCGGGCCGCCATCTCCTGGAAGACGGGGCTCTCGGCCACGGCCCGCCGGATCAGGTATCCCACCACAATCAGCACGATGGACAGCAGGAACGGAACCCGCCAGCCCCACGACGCGAAGTCCTCCTTGGACATGTTCGAGTTGAGAACAAAGAGCAGGCCGGTGGCCAGGATCATGCCGACCGGGACACCGATCTGCGGGTACGCACCGAACACACCGCGGCGGCTCTTGGGGGCGTGCTCCACGGCCATCAGGGCAGCACCGCCCCATTCGCCGCCGGCGGAGAAGCCCTGGGCAATGCGGAGGATGATCAGCAGGATGGGAGCCCAGACGCCGATCTGCGCATAGGTCGGCAGCATGCCGATCAGAGAGGTGGCCGCACCCATCATCAGGAGGGTGAACACCAGCATGGCCTTGCGTCCGAGCCGGTCGCCGAGGTGGCCGGCAACCACCGCACCCAGCGGGCGGAACAGGAAACTGATGCCGATGAGCGCGAAGGACAGGATCTGGGCCAGGCCCGGGTTGGATTCGTTCAGCGGGGCCAGGAACAGCGGGGACAGCAGCGTGCCCGTCAGTTGGGCAAAGATGAAGAAGTCGTACCACTCGATGGTGGTGCCGACCAGCGTTGCCGCGAGGACCTTGCGTTCCTCGTGCTTGCTGCTCGGGCCCGCCTCGGAATCGACGCGTGAAGTTTCGGTCATTGGAACTCCGTGGCTTGGGGGCAGCCTGGTGAGGGATTACGGCTGCCGAGGGTGGATTTGGGCCGTCCGATTTACTGATCGAACGGTCAGTAAGTACGACGTTACGCGAAGATGTGATGAAACGCACTACTTTTCTTGAATCTTCGCGCGGATCAGTTCCATAGTTGAACTACCTTTTCGGAATCAGCACACAGCTTTTCGAGAAGCAGCACACCCTCCGACCGCGGGAAGCGCCGTTACGGCACACGGGCAGCGCCCGCGCAGCCGCTTAGGATGGAATCCATGACGCCCGCCGCAGTCCCCTCCGGAGCAACTCAGGCTTCGCCGTCCCAGACCCTGTCTCGCGGAATCCGGGCACTCGAAATCCTGGCGGCGGCGGAGACTCCCTTAACCATTGCGGAACTCGCCGACGCCATGGGGGTTCACCGTTCCGTGGCCTACCGGATCCTGCGGACCCTGGAGGACCACTCCTTGCTGGTGCGCGATGACGCGGGCAGAGTCCAGCCGGGGCCCGGGCTCGCCGTCCTGGCGCGCGGCGTAGCTCGCAATCTCCAGACGGCGGCGCTGCCGGAACTGACGCAACTCGCGAATGCCCTGGCCATGAGTACCTTTGTGGCCGTCTGGGACCGCGATGACTGTGTCACGCTGGTCACCGTGGACCCGCGGCATACCGGGGCCGCCATTGTCCAGCACCCCGGCTCCCGGCATCCGATCAGCGCCGGTGCCCCCGGAATAGCGATCCAGTCCGCCTATGCAGAAGCTGATTGGCGTGCAGCGGCCCCGGGAATCCCCTACCGGCCCGAGGCGGGAACCGCGCGGCAGCTGGGCTATGCCGCCAGCCATGATGAAGTCATCGCCGGCGTCTCCTCCGTGGCTGTCCCGGTCAGAGTCCCTGGCGGCCGGCCGGCCGCGCTGGCCGTCGTCTACATCCGGGCAGCCCAGAATCCGGACGAAATCGCCGCGGCGCTGATGACGGGTGCCGCGCGCATTGAGGTCCAGCTGGGCTGACCGCCGCACACGCCGCCTGGCCGTGACCGGCGCCCGGCATCGATCAGTGGCGTTTGCGGAGAATGGCAGCGGCCGCGGCACCAAGCACCAACAGCCCGCCGGCGGCAACCACAGGCACAACGAATGCGGCGTGGTAGCCGTGGGCCTGCGCGAGCTGGCCACCAACGGCGGCCCCCAGAGCGGTGCCCGCCACGATCCCGCTGGCAAGAGCCGTCATCACGGTCCCCAGCCGTTCCACCGGCGCCACCAGGCCTCCGATCGCGAAGACTGTGACCATGACGGGACCCACCGGCAATCCCAGGACCAGAAGCACCGCAATCATGCCGCCCAACGATCCGGGCACCAGCAGCAGCAACGCGAGCACCGTCATCAGTGCCGCGCTGACCAGCCACCGGGCGCCCGGGCTGAAGCGCTGGGGCCAGTACGCCACGGACAGGGCTGCGGCGGCCGAACTCAATCCCATGACCGCATACAGCAGTCCGGCGATTTCCGAGGTGGCGAAACTGGCGGAGAAGGAGCTCAAAGCCGTCTGGGCGGACCCGAAGAAAGTGCCCATGGCTACCATCGCCAGGACGGGCAGTGCGACGACGGCGGGAATCCTCGCTGCCTTGCGCGAAGCTGCGGAGCCCCGGTTCAGGGGAACCGCCTTGTGGGTGGAGTGCACGGCAAAGGCGGGCACCAGCGTGATGGTCATGGCTGCGGCCAAGGCCAACGGCAGCCAAGGGGCCACCAAGCTGGCCAGCATTCCCACCAGGGCCGGTCCCAGGACGAACGTCAGCTCATCAGCCGTGCCTTCGTAAGACAGGGCCGTGTCCAGATCCCTGCCGGCCTTCGCTCCCTTGCCCCGCGAGGTGAGCGCTATCCAGCGCACCCTGGCCAGCGGCCCTACCTGCGGGCAGCTGGCCCCAGCAAGGAATGCGGCGGCGATCACGGCCACCGGAAAAGACCCGGCTTCGGGCGCAGCCCAAGCCGTCCCGATCAGGGCCAGGACAGCCAAAGTGTTGAGCACCGCCGCCACCAGAAGTACGGGCCGCTGTCCCCTGCGGTCTGCGAGTGCCCCAAAAGCCGGGGCGCCGAGGGCCGAGCCGATTCCCACAACACCGGCCGCAGTGCCACCCAGCGCGTAGGAGCCCGTCACGGACGTAACAAGGGTCAGGGCGCCGACGGTAAGCATGGCCAAGGGCAGCCGGGCGAACAGGCCCAGGGGGATAAAGCTGCGGCCTGCGAGGTGCGGGAGCCTGGCGAACCGCCCGGTGGGCGGAGCCAGCACAGCGGAGGCTGGCGTAGCGTCAGGAGAGGGAGGGGCTTCCAGGGAAGCGGGCAGGGAGGACATTGTTGAAGAGTTCAAGGTTCCGGGCTCGTTCAGTAATGCGCATCGTCCCTCCTCCCGATGCGCGCGACCCGGTAACTATCCAATTATAGAGGCTGGCTGGGGCCAGTCCAGCCCGCCATGGCCGCCGTCACACCAGCGCTTCGGCGGCGTCGGAAATGCGGAGGGTGGAACCGTTCCGGCCCTTGAGGACCTGGAGTTGGGTTCCGATGCGCTGTTTCATCTCCCCCACATGACTGACGAGACCCACAACGCGCCCGCCGTCGCGTAGGCCTTCGAGAGCATCCATCACCTGTTCCAGGGACTGTTCGTCCAGGCTGCCGAAACCCTCGTCCACAAAAAGCGTCTCGATCTGGATGCCGCCGGATTCCTGCTGCACCACGTCCGCCAGCCCCAGTGCCAGAGACAGGGACGCCATAAAGGATTCGCCGCCGGAAAGTGTGGAGGTATCCCGGCGGTGTCCGGTCCACTGGTCCACCACTTCCAGGCCCAATCCGGACTTCGCGCCGCGCGCGGCCTTGGCGTCTGAATGCTGGAGCAGGTAGCGGCCTTCGCTCATGGCCACCAGGCGTTCGGAAGCAGCCGATGCCACCTGTTCAAGCCGTGCTGCGAGGACGTAGCTGTTCAGGCTCATGCGGTACGTGTTGTCGCCACGGCCGGCGGCGGTATCGGCCAGCGCTGTCAGCAGCTGGGCGCGTTCCCTGGGAACGCGCCCAGAACCGGCCAGCTGTTGGTAGTCGTTGCGGACAGCGGCTAGCGCCTCCACACAGCGCACGGCCATGCCGGCGGCGAGATCGGCGGCCCGTGCTTCCTGCCCGGCCTGCTCCGCGGCGGCTTGCAGTTCCGCGAGAAGGGCTTCGTCCATCAGGGGATGGGCTGCCTCTTCAGTCAGTGCCAGCAGCAGATCCTCGGATGCGAACAGCTCGGCAATCCGCGCCTGTTCGTCCTGGCTGGCTCGGACCTCGGCCTGCAGGGCAGCAGCATCAGCAGTCGAAAGCAGCTGTGCGCGAGCCACCTCCGCCGAGCTGAAGCCGGCATCCGGCAACGCCAGGTCAAGCTGGATCCGCGCTTCCTCGGCCCTGGCCCTGGCCCTGCTGAGCAAGGCCTGGGCCTCCACGGCCTTCTCCAGTGTGGCGGCGGCGTCCTGCAGCGACCGCAGCCGGTGTGTGAGGCTGCGGTGGCCGCCACGCAGGGCGGAGAGTGCCTCGTCAAGCGACGCCAGCTGGTCCACCAGTCCCGACAATTCAACGGTGACCTGCGCGAGTTCGGATGCTGCACTGTGCCTGGCGGAATCCGCTGCGGCAATTCTGGCTTCGGCCGCCTCGAGCTGCTGCCGGAGGCCGGCGAGGTTTTTTACCGCCAGCTGCGACTCGCTGGCGGCGGTGCCCGCAGATTCGAAGGCCGCAAGCGCATGCTCTTCGGGGGTGTCCCCGCCCTGGCTTGCAAGGACAGCCACCAACTGGTTCGCATCGCCCAACTCACGGGCCCGCACTGCCAGGATTTTCTCTGCAGCCTCATGGTCGTGCTGGGCGGCTTCCTCGGCCTGGCTGAGGCCCAGTGCTGACGCCGCAGCCTCCGCGGGAGCCGGGTGGTCCGCACTGCCGCAAACGGGGCAGGCCTCTCCCTCGGCCAGCTGGGCAGCGAGTTCGGCGGCGGCGTTGGCGAGTCTTTCCTCGCGCAGGTCCAGCCAGCGGAGTTTCTTCTCGAGCTGGATCTCCCGGGACGCCGAGTGGCGCTCGGTGGCGAGCCCCTGCGCCGCGCGTGCAGCCGTGTAGCGCCGGACGACGTCAAGAAGTTCCTCAGCCGCCGCGGCTTCCTTGGCGTGCAGGATGGCGGCTGAGGCCAGGTCCACCAAGGGCTCGAGGCCCGCCGTCAGGGTTTCCTGCTCCGTGCGGAGGGCCTGCAGCGAAACGCCCAGGTCAATATCCGTTTGTGTGAGTTCGTGCTGCTTCGTGCTGAGCGCGGCGCGCCTGGCAGCCAGCGAATGGAGGCGTTCTTCGTCCGGCAACCTGGCTTCCACCACGGCCAGCAGGGACCGGAGGCGGCTGAGCTCACCGGCGATATCAAGGGCCCCTGCGGCGGACAGCCCGGCATCGGAGTGGTCCGCATCCAGGGCGCCAAGGTCCAGCTGGTCCAGTTCGGGGTCTTCATCCGCCGCCATGCGCAGCAGTGTGATGGCGGATTCCATGGCTCCCGCCGCGTGCCTGACCTGGGTCTGGCTGGACTGGGCAGCCTGGAGCTGGCCCGTGAGCACCTCGGCGCGGCGGTGCTGTTCGAGCCGGGCCGCATGGACCTCCAGGGACGGCAGGGTTGCCTCGGCGGCTGCCTTCCGGGCCTCGGCGGCTGCCAGTTTGCGGTGACGTTCCCGCCGCTCGGACTCGCTCTCCAGCCGGCTTGAGGTGTGCCTGCTGAAGGCCGCAGCGGCCTCGGCCGCGGCAGCCAGTTCCCCTGCGCGGTGGGCCACTGTTTCCTGCAGCCATTCGATCCGGGCAGCGGATTCCTCCTGGGCAGGAGCTGCGGAATCATCAACGGCCAGCGCGGTGGCCTCGGCTTCGGCCCGCGCCGCCAGCAACTCAAGCTCGCTGTTCAGCCGGGCAACATCGTTCCGCGCGGCCTGCGCCTGCGCCGCCAATTCCTGTTCCAGGGCCTCGAACCGCTGGGTGCCGAAGAGCTTCTGCAGCAGTTCCAGGCGGTCGGCTGCCTTGGACCGCAGGAAGGCCGCAAAATCGCCCTGCGGCAGCATCACCACGCGGGTGAACTGTTCCCGGTCCATTCCCAGCAGGGCGGTGATTTCAGCGCCGGCTTCGTCATTGCGTCCGGATCTCTCCGTCCACGTCCCGCTGATGCGTTCCCGGAGGAGCGTTTTGGCCTGCTGTGTGGTGAAGCCGTTCTTCCCCCGGGCACTGGGTTTATCCCAGGCCGGCGACCTGGTGACTTCGAAGTGGCGGCCCTGAGCGGAAAACTCGCAGGTTACCGCCGGTTCGAGCGACGGCTCGGCATGATCGCTGCGCAGGCGCTTACCCTCCTGGCGCGCCCCGGGCACGGATCCGTACAGCGCAAAGCAGACAGCGTCCAGCACGCTGGTCTTGCCTGCTCCGGTAGGGCCGTTGAGGAGGAAGAGCCCGTGGGCGCTCAACCTGTCGAAGTCGATTTCCTCGGTGCCCGCAAAGGGTCCGAAGGCTGAGATGGCAAGGCGGTGGATCCTCATAGCGATGCCTCCGTCAGGCGTACGTTATCCAGCGCCGCAGCGATAGCCGACCGCTCGGCGTCGTCCGCGTCCCGCCCCCGCACATGATCGAGGAATCCGCAGCAGAGCGAGAGATCATCCTGGGCTTCGGCGAGCCGGCTGCTGTAGCTCTTGGACGCCTTGACGGCGCCGCCCTGCGGATCAAACCCGAGTACCAGCGTGTCCGGAAACCGGGCCCGCAGCCGCTCCATGGCCTGCGCGGGCCGCTGCTCATCCGTCAGGGTGATCTGGCAGTACGCCCCTTCGGCCCAGGAATGTTCTGCGGACTCCAGGAGCTCCAAGATATCGCCGCGGAGCACGGCCAGCTTCCGCGGGGCTTCCCACGACAGTTCCGATACGCCGGTCACACCGTCCGGGCCGACGTCGATCAGCCAGCTTCCCTTGGTGTGCTTGGCTTCGGAGAACGAGTAGGCCAGGGGCGAACCCGAGTACCTGACCTGCGGCGACAGGGTCTGGCGGCCGTGCAGGTGCCCCAGCGCGGTGTAGCTGAATCCGTCGAAGAGGTCCAGGGGCACGGCTCCGACTCCCCCGATGCTGAGGTCCCGTTCGCTGTCTGAGCTGATCCCTCCGCTGGCGAACGTGTGGGCGAGGACCACCGAATGGACGGTTCCCGCTGCGCTGCGCTCCGCGAGGTCTGCCCGGATGCGGTCAGTGGCGGCGCGGGTGACTTCGAAGTGGCTGGCGGTTTCTACACCGAGCTGTTCGGCGACGAGGCGCGGTTCCAGCCAGGGGATTCCATAGATGGCCAGGACGGCGCCCGGCGTCCCGCCGTCACCCGTCTCCAGGGGCAGGACGACTGGCTGGTCCAGGTCCGACAGCCGGGTCCGCAAGTGGACGCCGCCACGTTCCAGCAGCCGGGAGGCGAAGCCCAGCCGGATGGCGGAGTCGTGGTTGCCGGATGTCAGCACCACAGTGGCGCCGGCCGCCGTGAGCCGCACCAGGGCATCGTCCAACAGCCCCACGACGTCGACGCCGGGCAGGGCGCGGTCGTAGACATCGCCGGCGATCAGGACAACGTCAACGGCGTTTCCGGTGACGGCGCTGACGAGCTGATCAACAAATGACCGCTGGGCGTCCAGCATCCCGACGCCATGGAAGGACCTGCCCAAGTGCCAGTCCGAAGTGTGCAATAACCGCATATTCTTACGCTAGCGGCTGCCACCGACAGTTTAGGAAACCGCCGCAACAGGCCGTTGCCCAGTCAGGCAGCCTAGCCGCGCTTTCCGTTGAAGAATTCCTGGGCCTCGTCGCTGCTGTCCGGCTCGTCCGCGGCGGCATGAACCGGCGCGGGCTTGGCCGGGGCAGCGACGTCGGCATCCTCGTCGTCGAAATCCTCAATGTCGTCGACAGCACTGTCGTCAAATACTGATCCGTCAGCGGCTGATCCAGCGCCTGAAGCAGTTACGGAAACAACCGGCTCGGCGAACCCACGGAAGACCATCCCGGCGATGGCTGCGCCCGCCAAGGGAGCAACCCAGAAGAGCCACAGCTGCTCAAGGGACCAGCTGGAGCTGAAGACGGCCGAGGCCGTAGCGCGGGCGGGGTTGAACGGCGCATTGCCCACGGACAGGCCCAGCTGCAGCAGGACGGCGAATGCGAGGCCCACGGCTACGGCGGCTGCCGTCTTGTTGACGTTGTTGCGCGCAGTGGTGCCCAGGAAGACGGCAACCAGGATGGCGGCCCCAAGTACTTCCAGCAGGAGCACGCCGGCGAGGGGCGCCTGGATGATGGAATGCTCGCCGAATCCGGCGGTCACGGTGTCGAACGCCGTGCGGCTGTCCTGGATGCCCGGCAGTGTGCGCAGGATGCCGAAGAGTGCGAGGGCGCCCAGGAGCCCGCCCACCAACTGCGCGCCGATGTAAGCAGCGGCGTCACCGAGCCGGATCCTGCCGGCAACGGCGTGGCCAACGGTCACCGCCGGGTTGAAGTGTCCGCCGGAAACGTAGCCGAAGGCCAGCATCGCCGCGGTCACTGCCAGGCCTGCTGCGAGCGCGGCGGGCAACGGGCTGGACTGCGGGATGGAGAACAGCGGCACGCCCAGGCCTGCCACCACGATGAAAAGGCTGCCAAAGGCTTCGGCAGACAGCCTGGACACCAGCCCGTGCCGGATTTCGGCACCGCTGCCGGCAGTCAGCCCGGGGGCGGGATCACGGTGGACGGGCACAGGCGTGGTCATGGTGGGGCAATCCTTTTCGTTGGGGTGTGGTGCCTTTGCATTCTGCCAAGGGATTCTGGGCGTTGGCTGAGTCCGAGCTTAGTGGACGGACGGCGTGGCGCCCCGGCGCGTTCCACCTCCGCCCCACGGTAAATTTACTGTCATGAGCATTGAACCGGGCGCCGTTGCCGCGCCCCCGCTGAAGTCCCGCATCCACGGCTGCCTCCTGGGCGGCGCGCTGGGGGACTCGCTGGGCTACGCGGTGGAGTTCGACCCGATCGAGGCCATCCGCCGGCGCTTCGGGCCCGAGGGCCTGACGGACTTCGCAGCGCTTGACGGCGGCAGTCACTTTTCGGACGATACGCAGCTGACGCTGTACACCGTGGACGGGCTGGTGGAGGTGCTCGAATGGGCCAATGACGGCGTGGGTGCCGATGCGAACGCCTGCGTGTGGCTGGCATATCTGCGCTGGCTGGACACCCAGGGCGAGTCCGTACCGCCGCAGGCCCCGTCGCAGCCGCCGCGGTGGATAGACGGCAACGAGGTCCTGAGGCACCGCCGCGCGCCGGGAAAGGCGTGCATCAGCGGGCTGTCCACCGGCGAAATGGGGACTGTCTACCGGCCGGTAAACCCTGAGTCGAAAGGCCGCGGAACGGTGATGAGGTCGGCACCGTTCGGCCTGATTCCCCTCATAGCGTCCGACGCCGTCTATAAGTTGAGTGCCGACGCCGCCTCCCTGACGCACGGCCATCCGTCCGCACGGCAAAGTGCCGGCAGCTTCAGCCTGCTGATCCACCGCCTGGTGGCCGGTGACACCCTGGCGGACGCGGCGGCGGCGGTCCTGGCCGAAGTCCGTGGCCTGAAGGATGTGGCAGCGGAACTTCCCGAGCGGCTTGAAGCGGCCATCCGCTGTGCGGGAACAGGCATCCTGTCGCCGGAGGAACTGGTTCGGCAGCTCGGCGAGGGCTGGGTCGCGGAGGAGGCGTTCGCCGTCGGGCTTTACGCTGTCCTGGCCACAGCGCCGGATGCGGACTCCACACTGTCGCCGCAAGACCATTTCCGGGCGGCCATGGCGCTGGCCGTCAACCACAGCGGCGCCAGCGATTCCACGGGATCCATCGGCGGAAACATCCTGGGCGCCTACTACGGCGAAGAGTGCCTGCCCCCGGAATGGCTCGACGCACTCGAAGGGCCGGACGTCATCCGCGGCATGGCCGACCTTCTGGTGGGCGTTACGACCGCTTGAGCGCGACGTTGTTGCAGGCCTCGCAGATGTCCTCCGGGATCAGGCCCCGGCGCTGCAGCACTCCGAAGATGACGCAGCCCAGGCAGAATCCGGCGAAGGCCTCCAGCGAGGCAGCCGCGATGAGTATTGCCAGCGCAATCCACGCTGCCGGGGCGGCACCGGCAAGGAACAGGATCAGCGCCGTGGTGGAGACTACAGTCCCCATGCCCTGGGCAAAACGCTTGGGCGGTCCGGGAACCAGGCGAACGCGGCCCAGACGGGGTGCCAGGACCTTGACGGAGAGCAGGGCCAGCGGCGAAATCCGTGGGCCGAAGAGCACCCGCAGCCAGAAGCCCGCGGCGATCAGCACGAGTCCCCAAAAGGACCCGCTCAGCAGTGTGGCGCCCGCGAGGAGCACCACCAGGCCGGCGGTGATCCGGGCCGCGTACTCGTTGACGGGGTTGGGGAAGGCGAACACGGCGGACCAGTTGATTCCGGTTGTTTGGCCGTCCGTTAGTTTGCTCATCCTGCAAGGCTAGGAGCCGGGCACGCCGCAGGGAAGATTTGTTGCGCCGGATGAACACCGGGCCGGATCCGTGCAGCCGGAATCACCGCAGCCGGACAAACCGTGAGGCTCAGCCGCCCACCATCTGCAGGAACTCGCCTTCGGAGAGTACTTCGATGGGCTGGCCGCGGTCGTGGAGCTCCAGGACGCGCCGGGCCTTGCCGGTCAGCCTGCCGGACCGCAGGTCCGCGGCCACAAAGCCGTCACCCACAACCAGCACCGTGGTGCGGGCGGTTACCCGGCTTTCCGGCCGGGCACCCAGCTCGGCCGAACGCACCTTCGCTTCCGGCCGCGCCATGGAGAGCTCGCCGGTGAAGACAACGGTCTGGCCGTACAGCGGGTGGGAGGGTTCGGCGTCGGCATTGGGTACGGGGTTGTCGCCCTCCTCCGGCCACCCGGACAGGAACGGGCGCACCAGCGCGGCGCTGCCTCCGCCAGCAGCACCGGCAAGGGCGGTAAGGCTGGCTTTGGACAGGACATCGTGCGCAGGGTCAAACGCCTCCTGATGCGGCAGGACCAGGCCCAGCGACAGGTAGAGCTCGGCAATGCTGTTGGCGTTGTTCCGCGCAGCGATGTCGATCAGGATGCCGGCGCAGGCGCGGGCGTCTTCTGCGGCGTCGTGGTGGTTGACCAGCGGCACGCCGGCTTCCTCTGCGGCGAACGGCAAGGAATTGGAGACGAGGGAGTAGCACCGCCGGGCCAGCATCACCGTGCAGACGTAGTCGTAGGCAGGGCCGGGCAGGCCGGAGACCTCAAGCCCTGACCGGATCACTCCAAGGTCAAAGGCCGCGTTATGCGCCGCCAGGATGTCGTCCCCGATAAAGGCACCAATCTCCGGGAACAGCTCACCGAAGCGGGGACGGCCGGCCACGTCCGTGGCCTTGATGCCGTGGACCCTGACGTTGTGGTACTCGAAGTGGTCGTGGTTGACCGGCGGCCGCATCAGCCACGACGCCTCATCCACCACGCGCCCGCCCCGCACCTTCGTCAGGCCAACCGCGCACGGTGAACCCCGGAAGCCATTGGCCGTCTCGAAGTCGATCGCCGTAAAGTCCAAACCCACGGCCCATACTTTACCGCCGGACAGGGCCGTTCCCGCGTCACCAAGGCGGCCCTGTCGCGCATATCACGCGGACGACGCCGGGTAGCGAGGGTGCGTCAAGTACCCTGAGTAGGTGAACTTTCTTGCGATCAGCGACCTTGCCGTGCCCATGCTGGGTGGTGCAGGACCGGTCCAGCCGCAGCTGGCATCCTTCCTGCCCGACTGGCTGAACCCCCAGATTTTCTTGGCCGATCCAGCACTTGCACCCTGGGTGGTGCTGCTGGTCTGCGGAATTGTCTTCGCCGAAACGGGCCTGCTGGTGGGATTCTTCCTTCCCGGCGATTCGATGCTGTTCACGGCGGGGCTGCTGGTGGCAACGGACACCATCCAGTTCAATGTCTGGCTCCTGGCGCTACTGATCACCATATCCGCCATCATCGGCAACCAGACCGGCTACCTGATCGGTTCCAAGGCCGGCCCCGCCATCTTCAACAAGCCGAACTCCCGCCTCTTCAAGCGCGAAAACGTGGAGAACGCACACGCCTTCTTCGAAAAGCACGGCGGCAAGGCACTGATCCTCGCCCGCTTCGTGCCGATCATCCGGACCTTCGTGCCCGTGATCGTTGGCGTGGCCCAGATGGACAAAAGGAAGTTCTTCCTCTTCAACGTGATCGGCGCGGTCCTGTGGGGCAGCGGCGTCACGCTGTTGGGCTACCTGCTCGGTGACAGGGTCCCGTGGGTCCGGGAGAACCTGGACATCATCTTCATCGTCATCGTGCTGGTCTCCGTGATTCCGATCGGCATCGAAGTACTCCGCGGAATTTCCGCCAAGCGCCAGGCCGCCAAGTTCGGCACGGACGCCGTCGAGGAATTCATCGAGGAACACGAACCCGAAGCCGAGCGGAAAACCCACCGGGACCACTGAGCCCTCACCACGCAGCCTGTCACTACTCCCCGGCCACTCCCCCGGTGTTGTCAAGATATCGGCATTTTGAACGGCTTTTTCGCGCGATATCTGGATAAAACTCCGTGGCACTCCGACGGTTCAGTCCTCGGCGTGCCAGGCATCGATCATCACGGTGCCGCGCGGCGAGTTCAGTGTGGCGCTGAGCGGCGCGGCGTGGGCAAGCCCCACGGGGGTCGCTCCCACTTCTGGCAGCTTCGACACGTCAAAGCGCCTGCTGCGGCACCCCAGCAATACCAACTCCTGCAACGCCAAGAGCTTCGGCGGGAGGTGATCACAGGGATGTGCTCCCGTCCATTCGATCAAAGTCGGCAACGCGCCAGCGCATTCGGTGCGGCCATCGTCGCGTACTGTAATGCGCCACTTCAACAGGCCTTGCGGCGTATCGCGCTGCGCTGCCAGTGGTACGCCGGGGTCGAGGTCGACGTTGGCCAGGCGCTGCACAGCATTTCCATCATGCCCGTCTGCGCGACTGCGTGCACCAGTAGAGGACATTGGCGCACCGCCTCGCGCAACGTTGGCTGGTCCAGCCCGAACCAACGCGGCCGACCCGGGGCCGGCGCTTCAGGGTCAATCGCGATGATCTCCAGATAGCACTGCGGGTAGCGCACCGTGCTGATGTCCAACACTCGATTGTGCGTGCCCATCAAGGCGTGTTTGCCTCCACCGGAGGGCTGAACGCCGAATGTGGCCCCGCACCAGGCGACGCCCTGTTCGAGCGGATCTGCGGCGATGACCAGGTGATCGATGCGCGCGTTCACAGCGACATTATGTCGGCCCGCCCCAAATGCTGCCTCCGCGGCCCTGCCGAAGGATGCCGGCGGAATGACGAATGTCTCCCCAGGCGTTTTTGTCCAGATATCGCCCGTTCGAGCCTCACTTAGTCGCGATATCTGGACAACAACTCCCGTAAGGTCACTGGCGGGCGAGCGCGCCGACAATGGCCGGCACGAGCGCACGGAAGGCCTGCCCGCGGTGGCTGATGGCGTTCTTTTCCGCCGCTGACAATTCAGCGCAGCTGCGGTCCTCGCCGGCGGGCTGCAGCACGGGATCGTAGCCGAAGCCACCCTCACCGCGGGGTTCGCGCAGGAGGGTCCCCTCAAGCTGGCCGTACTCCACCACTTCGCGGCTCCCGGCACCCGGCCCCGGGACCGCCAAGGCCGCAGCGCAGACAAATGCGGCCCCCCGGTGCCCGTCCGGGACATCGGCGAGCTGGTCAAGCAGGAGCCTCAGGTTGGCGGCGTCGTCACCGTGCCGGCCGGACCAGCGCGCGGAAAAGATTCCCGGCGCCCCGCCGAGCACGTCCACGGCGAGCCCCGAATCGTCGGCAATGGCCACCAGGCCTGTGGCTTCGGCCACGGCCCGCGCCTTCAACAGCGCATTCTCGGCGAACGTGACACCGGTTTCGACGACGTCTGGCGCACCTACCGCCGCGGCGTCCACCACCTGCGTGTCGACGTCGAGCCCGGGGACCTGCCCGCGCAGCAGCTCCCGGAGCTCCCTGAGCTTGCCCTTGTTGTGCGTGGCCAGGACGAGGCGCGCTACAGGCGCGCCGCCATGTTCCGCGTTCATGGCGTTGCTGTTCACGGTGTTCAGGTTCACAGTGCGTCGGCGAGGGTTTCGCGCTGGATCGCCGCCAGGGCGGTGGTGCCCAGGAGGGCCAGGTCCAGCAGCTGGTTCAGCTCGTCCCGGTCGAAGGGAGCACCCTCTGCGGTGCCCTGGACTTCCACGAACTTCCCGGATCCGGTGACCACCACGTTCATGTCGGTTTCGGCGCGGACATCCTCAACGTAGGGCAGGTCCAGCATGGGCACGCCGTCGATGATGCCCACCGAAACCGCTGCGATCGTGTCGATGAGGGGCTGGGCGTTCTTGGCGATCAGCTTGTTGTCGCGGGCGAAGCGGATGGCGTCCGCCAGTGCCACGTAGGCGCCGGTGATGGCCGCGGTGCGCGTTCCGCCGTCGGCCTGGAGGACGTCGCAGTCCAGTACGATCGTGTTTTCGCCCAGGGCCTTGGTGTCAATGATGGAACGCAGCGAGCGTCCGATCAGCCGGGAAATCTCGTGGGTCCGCCCGCCGATTTTCCCCTTGACCGATTCGCGGTCGGAACGGGTATTGGTGGCCCGGGGAAGCATGGCGTACTCCGCCGTGACCCAGCCGCGGCCTTCGCCCTTGAGCCAGCGCGGCACGCCTGCCGTCAGGGACGCCGTGCACAGGACCCTGGTGTTGCCGAACTCGATGAGGGCCGATCCCTCGGCCTGCTTGGACCATCCGCGGGTGATGCTGATGGGGCGGAGCTGGTCGGGGGCGCGGCCATCGGCGCGCACTACGGGCACTGCGGTTGCTTCAGAAGTCATGCCTTTAGCTTATCGACTCACGGCGAGCCGTCCCGCCGCAGAGCGCGCAGCGGACCAGCCAGCGCCGTGTGCCAGAGGGGCAGCGGGTCAGACGGTGTAGTGCACACCGGCCACGGCAACGGCCACGTCGCCGCCGAACACGGGGCGCGCTTCGGCCATAACAGTGGTGGGCGATGTCCAGACGGGGATGTGCGTGAGCAGCAGCCGGCGTGCGCCCGCGCTCTCTGCCGCCTCGCCAGCGCGTTTTCCGGTCAGGTGGACATCCTTGATGTCGTCGTCGCGGCCTTCCTCAAAGGCGGCCTCGCACAGGAACAGGTCAGCGTCCTTTGCCGCTTCCTCCAGCCCGGCACAGGAATCGGTGTCCCCGGAATAGGTCAGGACCCGGCTGACCGGGTTGCCCTGCTTGTCCGGTTCGGTCACTTCCACCCGCAGGGCGTAGGCCTCCTCCACGGGGTGGTTCACCGCGAACGGCGTCACCGTGAACGGCCCCACCGTGACGGATTCCCGTTCGGTCCAGTTGGTGAAGTCGAATTCCTCGTGCATCCCCGGATCCAGCTCCAGGCCGTAGGCGGTGGCCATCCGGTCCGCCGTCGCGGCGGGGCCCCACACAGGAATCCTGCCTCGTCCCCAGCCGCCGGGCTTCCAGCGGACCGCCACGTGCAGGCCGCACAGGTCCATGCAGTGGTCCGGGTGCAGGTGGGTCAGGAAGATCGCGTCGATGTCCTCAAGGTCCGTGTAGCGCTGGATGGCACCCAAGGCTCCGCTGCCAAGGTCCATCACGATCTTCCACGTCCGCTCGCCGTCGTTGGCGGTCAGGAGGTAGCAGGACGCCGGGGAGCCCGGGCCGGGAAACGAGCCGGTGCAGCCGACGATGGTGAGCTTCACAGGGCAGGTCCTCCGGCCCGGTGGGCGCCCACAAAGTTCGAAATCCGCGGTCCCGACGACGACTGCCGGGCGCTGGCGGTCTGCGCGGCCGCGATCATCTCGGGGGTGATCCGCGCCAGGCTGCCGGTGGGGTACTGGGCCGCCACATGGTCCACGTGCCGGACGGACAGGACCTCTGGCCCCAGGAAACGGCGGGCCAGCGTTTCGAACTGGCCGGCGTCACCGGTGGCGATGAAGTGGTGTTCCGGCGGTGTTAGAGCAGTGCGCTGAAGGTCGTGGGTGGCGAGGGCCCGGTACACGTCCTTCGCCGTTTCCTCCGCGCTGGACACGAGCGTCACGGCGTCGCCCATCACGAACGAAATGACGCCGGTCAGCAGCGGATAGTGCGTGCAGCCCAGCACCACGGTGTCCACGCCTGCCGCCTTCAGCGGTGCCAGGTACTCTTCGGCAATAGCCAGCAAGGCGGGTCCGGTGGTGATCCCGGCCTCCACGTAGCTCACGAACTCAGGGCAGGCCACGGACGTGATCGCCAGGTCCGGCGCGGCGGCGAACGTGTCTTCGTAAGCCCGTGAACCAACGGTGGCGGAGGTTCCGATGACGCCGATTCGCCCGCTGCGGGTGGCAGCGACAGCCCGCCGGACGGCCGGCTGGATCACCTCGATGACGGGGATGCCGTATTTCGCCGTGTACCGCTCGCGGGCGTCCCTCAGGACAGCGGCCGACGCCGAGTTGCAGGCAATGGTCAGCAGCTTGACGCCGGAGTCCACCAGTTCGTCCATCACGCCCAGGGCGTTGGCGCGGACTTCGGCAATGGGCAAGGGCCCGTAGGGCCCGTTGGCGGTATCCCCCACATAGAGGATGGACTCGTTGGGGAGCTGGTCGATGATGGACCGCGCCACGGTCAGTCCTCCGACACCGGAATCAAAGACGCCGATGGGTCGGGACCCCATCTGGCCGGTGGTGCTACTGGCTGCGGAGTCCGATGTGGCTGCGGCTGACGGATCCATGCTCGAGGCTGTAGTCATGATTATTCGAGGATAGGTCTTCCCCGGGGCCGCAGCCATCACATTGTGGCGCCCGACTCATGTCAAATTTGTCACATTGGCGATCGAATCCCGGAACAGGACAGCTGTTCAGGCCCGTGAGTCCAGGGACTGAAGCATCGCTTGGACCAGTGATTCCTGAAGCCACGTGGTGAAGTTGTACACCAGGGCGAGGTAACTTTCCACGTCCTCGGCCTGGGACCAGTCCTGCATCAGGTGCACGTGTTCGGCGTCCTCTTCATCCCGGATATCCAGGCGTTCCGCCAGCACCAGGCGCACATCGTTCAGGGCCATGGACCAGAACCTTGCCCCTTCGGCGGTGAGGACCACTTCGTCCCTGTCCAGGTCCAGCGCGGCGGCGCGCAGCGCGCCGATCTTGGTTTCCCGCAGCGAGCGCTCGGTGAGCTGGCGGAACTCCAGGGACGCGCCGTCGTCGTTCTTCATCACGTTGGGCAGCAACCGCTTAACGGCACGGTCCGTCGGTTCCTGGACGTCCATATCCAGTCCGATCAGGGCAGCCAGCGGATCCTGGCTGGCGTGTTCGGCCGGCTGGAGCATGGAGATGACGTCGTCGATCAGGCTGCGGAGCAGTTCCCGTTCGGCAGGTTCCAGGAACCCGGTGATGCCCTTGAGCCCGGATTTGAATGCCTTAGCCACGTTTCCCCTTGCCCTGCCCGGACCCGCCGGTTTTTCCTGAGTTTTTGGAGTTTCCACCATTCCCGCCGGAGGCCTTTTCCACGGTGGCCCATAGGCCGAAGCCGTGCATGGCCACGGCATGCCGCTCAACCTGTTCCTTGCTGCCGTGGGCAACAATGGACCGGCCTTTCTTGTGGACTTCCATCATGAGCTTGTTGGCTTTGGACTCGGAGTAGCCGAAGTAGCTTTGGAAGACATAGCTGACGTAGCTCATCAGGTTGACGGGATCGTTCCAGATCACCAGGTTCCAAGGGATGTCCGGGGCGGTCAGGGAGTCGGTGGACGCCTCTGTCCCGGTCCGGGTGCCCTCCTGTGTATCAGGGCCGAGCGCAACGCTTAAGGTCATCTGTCCATTCTATGGGGATGCTGGGCCCACGCCGGCGAGGGCCCCGCGGCGAAGCGAAGCGAGACGCGGGAGCCGGTGGGGACTAGAGTGAATTTTGTGAGTACCTCCGCCGGCTGGGACCATCCCCGCACGTCCTTTTACACAGACCACTACGAGCTGACCATGCTGCAGGCGTCGCTGCACTCGGGCGCCGCGCACCGCCGTTCGGTCTTCGAGGCCTTTGCCCGGCGCCTGCCGGACGGCCGGCGGTACGGGATTGTGGCGGGAACGGGCCGCCTGCTGGAAGGCATCGCCGACTTCCGGTTCGGCGAAGCGGAGCTGGACTTCCTGGGCCGGACCGGCGTGGTCAACCAGGACACCCTGGAATACCTGGCGAACTACCGTTTTTCCGGTGACATCTGGGGCTACCCGGAGGGCGAGGCGTACTTCCCCAACTCCCCCATCCTGATTGTCGAATCAACATTTGCCGAAGCATGCATGCTGGAGACCTACCTGCTCTCGGTCCTGAACCATGACAGTGCCATCGCCTCCGCCGCATCCCGCATGATCACCGCGGCCGGCAACCGGCCCTGCATCGAGATGGGGTCCCGCCGCACGCACGAGGAATCGGCAGCAGCGGCCGCCCGCGCCGCCGTCATCGCCGGATTCGACAGCACCTCCAACCTCGAGGCCGGCATCCGCTACGGCATCAAGACCGTCGGGACCGCCGCGCACTCCTTCACGCTCCTGCATGACACCGAGCGGGACGCCTTTGAGGCGCAGATCGCCTCCCTCGGACCCGGCACCTCGCTGCTGGTGGACACTTACGACGTCGAAGCAGCCGTGCGTGCCGCCGTCGAGTTGGCTGGGCCCAAGCTGGGAGGCGTCCGGCTGGACTCCGGGGACCTCGTGGCCCAGGCCCAGTGGGTCCGGCGTCTCCTGGACGAGCTCGGCAACGTTAACACCAAGATCGTGGTCACCTCGGACCTGGACGAATACGCCATTGCCGCGCTGCAGTCCGCCCCCGTGGATTCCTACGGTGTGGGCACCTCGCTGGTCACCGGCTCCGGTGCGCCCACCGCCAGCATGGTCTACAAACTCGTCAGCCGCACCGACGACGCCGGCAACTTCGTCTCCGTTGCGAAGGCCGCCAAGAACAAAACCAGCATGGGCGGCCGGAAGTACGCGCTGCGCAAGCTCAACGAGCGGGGGGTGGCCACCCAGGAAATTGTGGGCATCGGCCACCGCCCCGAAGACGACGGCAACGACCGGCCGCTGCTTCAGCAGTTTATGAAGAACGGCGAGCTGCTGCCGGGCTGGACCGGACACGAGGGTGTGGTCCGCGCCCGCCAGCGGCACGCGGACACCATGGCCGAACTGCCCGGCGTCGTCAACCGCCTGCAGCGCGGCGAGCCTGCCATCCCCACCACCTACGAGGAGAACTGATGTCCCGCGCCCTGATCATCGTTGACGTCCAGAACGACTTCTGCGAGGGCGGCTCCCTTGCCGTGGCCGGCGGTGCCGATGTTGCCGGCGCCATCAGCGAGTACGTGGACGCCCATCAAAATGAGTTCGACTATATTGTTGCCACCCAGGACTGGCACATCGATCCCGGCGCGCATTTTTCCGACACGCCCGATCTCAAGGACAGCTGGCCGCGGCACTGCGTGGCCGGCACGCGCGGCGCAGAACTCCATCCGGACCTGGACAGCGAATACATCCAGGCCTACTTCCAGAAGGGCCAGTTCGCCGCGGCGTACTCCGGCTTTGAGGGCCTGCTGGCACCTGAGGATGCCGTCCCCACCGGGGAACGCCAGCCGGGCGCCATGCCCGCTGACGCAGAAGCCTACGCACCGGCGGACAACGCCATCGGACTGGACGACTGGCTGCAAAGCCACGATGTGGAGGACGTTGTAGTGGTGGGGATCGCCACCGACTTCTGCGTGATGGCCACCTCGCTGGACGCGGTCCAGGCCGGCTACTCCGTCACGGTCATCCGCTCACTCACCGCCGGCATTGCCGAGGACCTGGAGGATGCCGTCGCCGAAATGGAGCTGGGCGGCGTCGAAGTCGCGTAAGTACTACTTCCGGCCGATGAACCAGTCCTGGAGCTTCCGCAGCCTGGACTGAAGCTGTTCCTCGTTCGCCTGGGCCACTGGAGGGCCGCCGCAGACGGTCCGCAGCTTCGTGTGCACCACACCGTGCGGGGTTCCGGTCCGCGCCGACCAGGCCGCCACATTCTTGGCCAGTTCGTTGCGCAGGTCCATCAGCATCCGGTGGTCCGGTATGGCCGGCGCCGCGGCGGCCGGCTCGGCTGCCGGTGCGCGCCGGTTCTTGCGGTTGAGCTGTTCGTGCTGGCGCTGCCGCAGCAGCGTCCCCACCTGCTCGGCATCCAGCAGCCCGGGGATGCCCAGGAAGTCCAGTTCGTCCTCCGAGCCCACTTCTCCCCCGGTGCCGAACTCGCCGCCGTCGAACAATACCCGGTCGAAGGACGCCTGTGAGTCGAGGGCCTCGAACTTGCCCTTGGTGAGGCTGTCGGACGCCTTGTCCTCCCGGTTGGCCTCTTCCATCAGCGAGTCCTCGGGATTGAACAGGCCGTCGCTGTCCTCTTTCTCGGGGCGGTCCAGCGCGTGGTCGCGTTCGGCCTCCATCGAGTTGGCCAGGGCCATCAGCTGCGGCACGGACGGCAGGAAGACCGAGGCCGTTTCGCCGCGTTTCCGGGCGCGCACAAAGCGGCCCACGGCCTGGGCGAAGAACAGCGGTGTGGAGGTGGACGTCGCGTAGACGCCGACGGAGAGCCGGGGCACGTCCACGCCTTCTGACACCATGCGGACGGCCACCATCCACCGTTTCTCGCTCACGGTGAATTCCTCGATCTTGCTGGAGGCCTTGGCGTCGTCGGAAAGGATCACGGTGGGCGATTCGCCGGTGATCCTTTTAAGCTGTCCGGCATAGGCCCTGGCATCCTCGTGGTCCGTGGCGATGACCAGCCCGCCGGCGTCCGGAACGGTGCGGCGCACTTCGCTGAGGCGTTTGTCCGCCCCCGCCAGGACAGCGGGAATCCATTCCCCGGCCGGGTTCAGCGCCGTCCGCCACGCCTGCGATGTGATGTCCTTGGTGACCGCGGACTCGCCCAGTGAGGCCGCCATTTCCTCGCCGGCGCTGGTGCGCCACCGCATCTGGCCCGAGTAGGCCATGAACATGACCGGGCGCACCACGTGGTCACGCAGGGCATTGCCGTAGCCGTAGGTGTAGTCCGCTTTCGAGCGCCGGATGCCGTCCTTGTCCTGTGCGTATTCAACGAACGGGATGGGCGAGGTATCGGAGCGAAACGGCGTACCGGTCAGGGAGAGGCGCCGTGCCGCAGGGTCAAACGCTTCGCGGAGGCCGTCGCCCCAGGACAGGGCTTCGCCGCCGTGGTGGATCTCGTCAAGGATCACCAGCGTGCGGGCGGCCTCGGTCTTGGCGCGGTGCAGCATGGGTTTGCTGGCCACCTGCGCGTATGTGACAGCAACGCCAACAAAACCGCGGCCGTGCTGGCCATCGGAGTTCTTGAAGTTGGGGTCGATGGCGATGCCCACCTTGGCAGCGGCGTCGGCCCACTGCCGTTTCAGGTGGTCCGTGGGCGCCACGATGGTGACGCGGTTGACCGCCCCCGATTCGATGAGCATGGAGGCCACGCGCAGCGCGAAGGTGGTCTTGCCGGCGCCGGGAGTTGCTACGGCCAGGAAGTCGCGGGGATCGGTCCTGAAGTAGAGGTCAAGGGCTTGCTGCTGCCAGGCACGGAGTTTTTGGGCGGTTCCCCAGGCTGCGCGTTCCGGATAAGCCGGTGGCAGGGTGGGGCCGCCAAAGAGCGTCTCCGTCACTACTTGTTGTTGCCCGAGTCCCCTCCGGGACCCTTGCCGCCGTCGTTCCCCGGGCGGAGGCCGTCATAAACCTCTTTGCACATGGGGCACACCGGGAACTTCTGCGGATCCCGGCCCGGCGTCCACACTTTGCCGCACAGGGCAATGACAGGATCACCCGTCAGCGCGGATTCCATGATTTTTTCCTTGCGCACGTAGTGCGAGAAGCGTTCCCGGTCACCGGGCTCCACTTCCTGGCGCAGCTCTTCGCGCTCGATGGTTGCCGTGGACGTTCCAGCCCCGGAAAGCTCGCGCATCGGGTCGTTTTCGAGAGGGTCCGTCATGCTAGTCATGGCATCCATCTTAGCGTCCCGGGACGGAGGACGTTCCACGGCGGGAGGACCGTTTTGCGCTCACTGCACCCGCCGCCGTCGGCTGTTCCGCGCAACGCCGCTACGCACCCGCCCGTGGTGTGTGGCCGGAATTACAGCTCCTGCCAGTCAGGTTTGTGATCGTACGTGTGCCGGTAGAAGTCGGCGAGCTTCAGCGACGATGCCGCGGCCTGATCCACCAGGACGGTGGCGTGCGGGTGGAACTGGAGGACCGAGGCCGGGCAGATGGCGGCGACGGGTCCTTCCACGAAGTCGCGGACGGCCGGTGCCTTCTGTGCCCCGGTAGCGATGAGGACAACGTGCCGGGCCTCGAGAATGGTGCCCAGCCCCTGGGTCACCACATGGTGCGGCACCTCTGCCAGGCTGCCAAAGAACCTGGCGTTGTCCCGGCGGGTCTGCTCGATCAGCGTTTTGATGCGGGTCCGGGATGCGAGCGAGGAACCGGGCTCGTTGAAGCCGATGTGGCCATCCGTACCCACGCCCAGGAGCTGCAGGTCCACGCCGCCCGCTGCCTGCATGGCCTCCTCGTAGGCGGAACAGGCCGCGGGCAGGTCCGCGGCCGCACCGTCAGGCGTATGGACGTTGCCTTCGGCGATGTTGACCCGACTGGTGAATTCCCGCCGGATGACTTCCCGGTAGGACTCCGGATGCCCGTGGTCCAGCCCAACGTATTCGTCCAGGGCAAAGGCATGGGCATTGCTGAAGTCCAGCCCATCACGCTGGTGCCGCGCCGCCAGCTCGTCGTAGACCGGCAGCGGCGATGACCCGGTGGCGAGGCCCAGTACGGCGGTGGGCTTTCGCCGGAGAAGGGCCTCGACGGCATCGGCGACGAGCTGTCCGATCTGTTTGCTGCCCTGGAGGATGACAACTTCCATGTCCGGCCGCCTTTCTTGTGCTTTACCGAATCAGCGGTTGACGGTCAGTTGGGCCAGCAGTTCGGGTCCGCGGGCATCAAGCCACTTTCCACCCAGCCGAATGCCCGCCCCAAACAGCGCCAGTCCCAGCATCAGGCCGACGGCCAGGTTGGCCCACCCGAACATGGCATTCCCCGTGACCAGCTGCGCGATGAGCAGGCCCACCTCGGGCAGGACCAGCAGGCTCAGGACGCCCATACCGGCAAACTGCACCACCAGGGTCTGCCCTACATTGCCCGGGGGCTTCTTGAACGGGCTGTCCCCGGGCAACGGGACGGCCACCGTGTAGCGTGCCGACACCACGGACGACAAGCCAAGCCCGGTGAACAGGATGCCCAGGCTCAAGCCCAACTGGCCGGGCAGTTCCGACCAGCTGCCGGTAAAGAAGTACTGGCCCACTGCAAAGATCAGCACCACGGGCAGGGCAAAAGCCAGGCAGGCCAACGCCCTGCCCAGCCGGTCGTCCACACCGCGGACGCCCGTGGCCACATGCAGCGCGAATGCCGTGCTGTCGTAGGAGACGTCCGCTGAGATGGACCAGGCCAGCAGGAAGGCAGCCAGCGGTGCAGCCACCGCCAGTACTCCGTAGTCACCGGACTGGCTGCCCTGGAACACCAGCAGGATGGGGAGCAGCGGGACCACCACCAGGGAACCGGAATAGCGGGGATCGCGCAGCCAGTAGGTCAGCGCCCGCGCTGTTACTGCACCGGCCGGTGTGGCCGGCAGCAGGTCGAACAGCCCCAGTTTGCCACCCTTGCGGCTCCCGCTGCCGGCGTAGGGCGGGTTGACCAGGGCCCGTTCAAGGAGCAGTTTCCAGCACCAGGACAGGACTGCGAGGGTTGCAGCGGCGATCACGAGTTTCAGTGCGGCCGCTCCCGGGCGGCCAACCGCAACATCACCACCGAGGGACCACGCGGCACCAAGTGGCGTCCAGGACAAGGTGGCAGCCAGCTCCGGCAGGAAACCCGTCGAGGCGGTGATGCCCCTGCCCACGCCAGCGACGATCGGGCCCATCAGGACCAGCGGGACCATAAATGCGATGGCGCTGACATCCTTGAACCGGCGCGACGACGCCAGGCTGGCGGTGGCGGTGGTGACCACTTTGGACAGGACAATACATGTCAGAACGCCGACGGCGGCGCCCACCAGTGCGGCAACCGCGGGAAGGGGGCCACGGGCCCAGGTCCACACGGTGGCGAGCGCTGCGAGCGCGGTGGCCAGGCCGGGGATGCCGATCAGCCCGCCGAGGGCCAGCCCCGTGAGCAGTTGGCGCATGGGGATGGCGGAGGTGGTGAAGCGGGCAGGGTCCAGGGTCAGGTCCGCGGCGGACGCGACCACCGGAATGAGGCCCCAGCCCAGGAGGGCCGCTGAACCACCAAGCACCACAACCGTCCGGGCCAGTTCGGGGTCTACAGTGCGCAGCAGGATCAGTGCCACGACCACTAGGCCCACCAGCCCCAGGGCATAGAGACCGCCGAACGCCAGGCCGACAAGCTGCCAGGGGCTGCGGCGAAGGCCGTTCCGCAGCAGGGTCAGTTTGAGCCTTAGGAGGTGCGCAACCATTCCAGGCCTTCCGTGTGGTTTCGTCCGCCGACCAGCTGGACAAACCTTTCTTCCAGCGTTGCCCCGGCGCGGACTTCGTCCACGGTCCCGGCAGCGAGGAGCCTTCCGGCCGCCACCACGGCGACGTGGTCGCACATGCGCTGGACCAGGTCCATGACGTGGCTCGAGACCATCACCGTCCCGCCGGAGGCTACATAACTGTCCAGGATGGACCGGATGTTGGCCGCCGAGACGGGATCCACGGACTCGAAGGGTTCATCGAGCACCAGCAGCCGCGGGGCGTGGATCAGGGCCGAGGCGAGGGCGATCTTTTTTGTCATGCCGGCCGAATAGTCCACCACGAGGGTCCCGGCGTCCTCGTTCAGGTCCAGGGCGGACAACAGCTCCCCCACGCGGGAGGCCACCACGTCTTTGTCCATGCCACGCAGCAGCCCGGCGTAGGTGACCAGCTGTTCGCCGGTGAGCCGGTCAAAGAGGCGGACACCGTCAGGGAGGATGCCCATCAGCTTCTTGGCCTCCAGCGGCCGGGCCCAGACGTCCACCCCGTGGACAACGGCTGTCCCGAAGTCAGGCCGCAGCAGGCCGGTGGCCATGGACAACGTGGTGGTCTTGCCGGCGCCGTTGGGCCCCACGATGCCAAAGAATGAGCCTGCCGGGACGTCGAGGCTGATGCCGTCCACGGCGATTTTTCCGCCGAAACGCTTGGCGAGGCCGCGGATGGACAAGGCAGGAACGGGCCCGGCGTGCACCACCGGATCAGAGCGGGGATCAGGATGGGCAGCAGTCATGATGCCAGCCTAGACCCAGGGCCCTGCCTAAGGGGTCCTCCCGCAGGAGTAGGCCAAAGGCGTAGGGAAGCCTAGAACGAATGCCGCGGAATGGCCCGTTCGTACTGCGGCGCCCAGGGGAGGTTGTGCCCCAGTTCATACGCCGCCCGGAGCCACCAGTGCGGATCCCGGAGCGCGGCCCGGGCAATAAACACGCCGTCGGCCTGTCCGGTGGCCACGGCATGCTCGGCCTGGCCTGCGGAAGTCAGCAAGCCCACGGTGCCCGTGAGGACCCCGGCTTCCCGGCGGATGCGTGCGGAGAACTCCGTCTGGTAGCCCGGACCCGGCCTGATGTCCTGATGGGCCACGGCTCCTCCGCTGGAGACGTCGATAAGGTCCACCCCGTGCTCCGCCGCCTGGGCGGCCAGCCGGACCGAAGCCTGGACATCGACGCCGCCCGGCGCCCAGTCGGTGGCTGAAATCCGCAGCAGCAGGGGCATGGATTCGGGGATGACGTTGCGGACGGCATCAACCACGGCGAGCATCAGCCGGTTCCGGCCGGCCTCGTCCCCTCCCCAGGAATCGGTCCGGGTATTGATCAGCGGGCTTTGGAACTGGTGCAGGAGGTAGCCGTGCGCGCCATGGATCTCCACGGTGTCGAAGCCGGCGTCCACGGCACGCGCAGCGGCCGCTGCGAAATCGGCAATGACGTCCTGGATCTGCGCCTCGGTCATCGCGGCGGGTTCGGCAAAGCCGTCGAAGGCCAGCCCTGACGGACCCACCGTGGGCCAGCCGCCGTCGGACTCCGGGACGCTGCCCCGCTGCCCGGCGAACGGCCAGTAGGCGGACGCTTTCCGGCCGGCGTGGGCAAGCTGGGCGCCGATCTTCGCTTCCGCGGCACCGTGCCGGTGCACAAAGGACGTGATCCGCTGCCAGGCCTCGGCCTGTTCGTCGTTGTACAGCCCGGCGTCGCGGGGGCTGATCCTGCCGGCCGCATTCACGGCGGCCGCCTCGGTGAGGATCAACGCCGCGCCGCCCGCGGCGAAGGAGCCCAGATGCATCAGATGCCAGTCGTTCGGAACCCCCGGGGCGCCGTCGGGACCGCAGCTGTACTGGCACATGGGTGATACCCAGCCGCGGTGCGTGAGCTCCAGGGAGCGGAGCTTGAGCGGCTGGAACAGGGCCGGCACTAGAACAGGACCCGGGCGAGACCTTGGCGTGCCTTGGCAACACGGGGGTCGGACGTGCCCACCACGTCGAAGAGTTCCAGGAGCCGTACGCGGGCGGTCTCCCGTTCCGGGCCGAAGTTCCGGCCGATGAAGCTGACCACGCGGTTCAGCGCGTCCTCCACGTGGCCGCCGGACACGTCCAGGTCCGCCACGCCCAGCTGGGCGGCCAGATTGTCAGGTTCGTTAGCGGCGAGGGTACGCAAGGCTTCCGAGTCCTCGGCGGAGAGCGGCTGGAGCCGGGCCATCAGCTCCACCTGGGCCAGGCCGGCCTTGGCCTCGGCGTCGGCGGGCATTTCCAGCAGGAGCTGGCGGTAGGCCACGGCGGCTGCCTCATAGTCGCCCGCCTCAATGGCGTCGAACGCGGCCTGGTGCAGCGGCGGAAGAGGTGCTGGTTCAGTCTCCATGGGCGCACTGCCCCCGCCGAGGCTGCCCGTAACGCCGTTGGCGGCCGCGACCTTCAGCAGTTCATCCAGGAGGGGCCGGATCTGGGCTTCCTCGGCGCCGCCCTGGAAGAGCGGTACGGGCTGGCCCTTGAGGACGGCGACGGCTGTGGGGACGGCCTGGACCTGGAAGGCCTGTGCCAGCTGCGGGAACGCTTCGATGTCCGCCGCACCCAAGACCAGGCGGCCGCCGTAGCTGTTGATGACCCGCTCCAGCGAGTCGAGCATCGCGGCGGATTCCGGCGAGTACGCGGCCCATAGCGCGAAGACCACCGGAACCTGGGCGGAGAGCTCCACGAGTTCCTGGAAATTGCCTTCGGTGACAGTGACCCGCAGCGGTGCCGCGCCGTCGTCGGGCGATACCGCACCTGCTTCTGCGCTGGCACCCGCATCCCCGGGAACCGGCGGATTGCCGGGAGCCGCAGGCGGCGCCTGGCGCTGTTTCAGGGATGAAAGGTCGACGGCGCCACGCAGGTTAAGCAGGCTGGCAGCGGCTGGAGGGACTGGGCGGGAAGCTGGCGAACTCATGCTTTCCACTCTAGCCACTCCGGCCGCTGCCGGGGGTACTGCATCAGGGAATGGACCCTGCGGACCTATTTGAAGCTTGCGCCTACCAGCCCGCGCGTTGCGGCCACCAGCTTGATGGGATCAGTAGATCCTGCCGGCGGAACGTAGACCGCCATTGATTCAGCAAAGTTCAGGACCATGCCGGTGGTGGTTTCCTTGCCGCCGGCGAGCGCCGCGGCGTCGTCGCCGATGGTGAGCTTGTCACCGGAGGCTTTGGGCGTGCCATCAAAGCCGAAGTTGATCCGGCCCAGCACCAGCGCCCCGCCGTCGGCCGTCCGGAACACCACAGTGCTTTCCGGTACTACCTTGTGGGTGAAGGAGAAGTTGCCGTTTTCGCCGGACTTGACTACCTCGGCCTGGTAGGAGAGCGTGTCGGCGATGTACGGCGAGGATGCGCCCTCCACCAGCTTGTCCTTGAAGCTCGACTCTGAATTCGTCAGGCGGTCGGCCAGCCCGGCCAGGGCTTCATCGCCGCTGTACAGCAGGCCGGATTTGTCGTTGGCAGCCAGCGTGTCGGTGCCGTTCCGGCCGATGGCGGGGAACGTAGTTCCCGGCTGCAGCGGGGTGGTCTCGGTCAGCTTGTAGTTCTCCCGCGGGGAGGGCTGGACCAGGGTGAGCAGCTGCGGGACGACGTTGCCGTCACCCTGCGTAACGGCGAGGACTGAACGCGGCCAGCTGCGGTCGCTGGTGACCACCGTGGTGAGGAGCTTGGTGGAACGGACGGGCATCCGGGCTTCATAAGTGCCCACCTGGGAACGGATCTTGTAGTTCTGCGTACGGACCTCAAGCTCCGTCCCGGCTACGCGCTCTGCGAGCTTGGCTGCGTCCTTTGCGGCGTCACCGGCGTCGGCGGTGCTGGAGACCTGCTCCAGGATCCTGCGGAACTGGGCGTCCAAGAGGACCGGCGCGGCGCCCTGGGCGGCCTCGGACGACGTGGATTCCGTGGGAGCAGGCGCGGGCGTGGTGGCCGCGTTGGCGACGGCACCCGTGCCAGCTACCACGAGGGCGGTCACAGCGGCGGTGACAATGCCGCCGGACACCATGCCGAGCCGTGAGGCGGACCTTGCCTCGGCCTTGGCCCGGGCGCGCCGGGCGAACAGGCTACCCGTGCCGTTGCCTTCGCCGTCCCGCTTGCGTGCGGACAGGACCACCAGGGCAATGCCGGCGAGGATCAGCAGGCCACCAATCACCATGAGCGGGATGGCCCACGGGGTGGAGGTGTCATTCGGGAACGTCATGGAGATCGACGACGGTGCGGGCTTGGTGCCATCGGACGCCAGCAGCAGCGACCATTCGCCGTCAGCGGGGGGCGTCCACGAGTACTCCAGCTCACCGCTCGCGTTCTCAGTGGAAACCCAGAGATCGGATCCGGACGGATTCGGCGCCGTGGCGTCGCCGTCGGCGTGCTCAACCTGCAGGGATTTGTTGTCCTCGGAAACCCCAGTGATGGTGTTGTGGGCCGTCGGGCCTACCCAGGCGTCCACGTCGTCAGGCCGGCCGGCCGCGAGCAGGAAGTTGCCGTCGCCTTCGATCTTGATCTTCACCGTTCCGCCCTGCGCGGTGCGCAGGTTCTGGTCGATGACGGTCAGCGGCGCCTCCGCGGCATTTGCCGGGGCGGAAGCCGTAAAGGTCTCGGAGGGAGCCCAGATTGTCTTCTGGCCAATACCGGCCAGAAGTGTCAGGAGGCCGAGCAGCACGAGTGCAACTGCAGTCTTGAAGCGCAAAGGAAACACCTATCATTCGCGGGGGTTTACTTTCAATAGTAACCGTTTTGTTACCAGAACCCCCGATTGGGCGCCAGCGGAGTCCGGAATCGGCGGCGCCCGGGCGGCCCGGCGGGCGCCCTCGCTCCTGTTGGCAAGGCTGCTGATAGTGTTTGCGATGATCATCACACCGGCGCGCAAATGCGGCGCCACGCACGGAACAGGCCCCAGAATCCAGTGACTGACAAGACGGAAGAGTCCTCCACGGGACACGAAAATCAACCGGCCGCTGGCGCTTTGGAATCCTCGCCGGACATGCCTGGGACGGCGAAGCGACGGGGCTCCGCAGCTGCGGCCCTGGGCCAGCTTGTGCGTCGCCTGCGCCAGCCGCTGCCGGGCGCCCAGCCCAGGCTCCGGTTTGAGATCCCGCCGGATTACAACCACACCGAAGTTCCTGCCGCCACCGAAGACGGCGGGACTGGCGGGACAGCCGCGCAGTTTGGCCGTCCGGGTCCCCGGATGTCGATGCAACATCCCCTTTACATGGGCTTCATGGGCACCGTAGGAGTGGGCCTTGCCCTGCTGGTCTACTGGATCGGCTCCAACACCACGCAGCTGCTGCTGTGGATTGTGGCTGCCCTGTTCATTGCCCTTGGCCTGGAACCCGTGGTCGGCTGGCTGGAGAACCGCCGGATTCCCCGCCCGGTCGGCATTCTTCTGGCCGTCCTGGTCCTGGTGGTGGCTGTGGGAGGGTTCTTCGCTACCCTCATCCCCACCATCGTGGAACAGGTCACCCAAATTGTGGTGCAGGCACCCACCTGGGTACGGGACTTCATCGACTCTGAGTTCTTCCGCAACGTGGATGACCAGTTTGGTGTGCGCGACCGCATCAACGAGGAACTCGACAAGTTCGTCAACAACCCCGAGGCGATGGGCGGGATCTTCGGTGGCGTGGTTGGCTTCGGTTCCACCCTGGCCAACGGTCTCTTCGGCACGTTGATCGTCCTGGTTCTGAGCCTCTACTTCCTCGCAGCCCTCCCGGCCATGAAGAAGTGGGGCTACCGGCTGGCGCCGCGGTCTCGCCGGGCCCGGGTTGAAGCCCTCTCCGAGGAGATCACCCGATCCGTCGGCAACTACGTGATCGGGCAGGCCTGCGTGGCATTGCTCAATGCCACGTTCGCGTTCATCGTGATGTCCATTGTGGGTGTCCCGTACGCCCTCTTGCTGGCCTTCGTTGTGGCACTGCTGGCATTCATCCCCTTGGTGGGCGGCATGATCGCCGGCATCGTGGTCCTGCTGGTATCGCTGACGGAGGGCTGGCAGACCGCCGCCGTCTACGGCATCTGCTACTTCGCCTACCTCCAGTTCGAGGCCTACTTCATCTCGCCGCGCATCATGCAGAAAGCCGTGGCCGTGCCGGGCGCCGTGGCCGTGATCTCGGTCATTGCCGGCGGCAGCCTGCTCGGAGTCCTGGGCGCGCTGATCGCTATCCCGACGGCGGCGGCCATCCTGCTGCTGGTCAAGGAGATCTACATCGTCCGCCAGGACAAGCACTAGCGGACAGGCACTAGTAGCGGCAGCCGCTAGGCGGCCGCAGTGGCCACCGGGCCGTTCCACACCTGCGGCAGGCCTTCGGGACCGGAGCCTGCCTCCGTCACCTCATCGACGATTTCGTTGAGCACGCGCGAAGCGTATTTCTCCCCCACCCAAAGGTGTTTGGCGCCGTCGACACCCACCACCCGGGCCTGCGGCACCAAGCTGAAACGTTCAGCGGCGGCGGCGGGCTGCAGGTAGTCGTCATGCTCTGGCACGAGGACGGTGAGCGGCTTGGCGGAGTCCGCCCAGAGGCGCAGGTGGGCGTCGGTGGCGCGGTGCAGCGGAGGCGACAGCAGGACGGCACCTTCAATCTGGCTCGCCACCGGCTCAACGGCACCGTACATCAGCGCCAGTTCGGTGCCGAAGGACCAGCCCACAAGCCAGCGGTTGGGCAGTTGGCGTTCGACGGCGAAACGTACCGCCGCCTCAACGTCCTGCCGCTCGCCGATCCCCTCTTCGAAGGAACCTGCGCTGGTTCCCCGCGGCGACTCCGTCCCGCGCGTGTTGAAACGAAGCACAGCCACGCCGGCCAGGGCCGGAAGCCGGTAGGACGCCTTGCGGTACACGTGCGAGTCCATAAAACCGCCGTGCGTCGGAAGCGGATGCAGGGTGATCAACGTCGCCGTGATCTGGCCGGACTCGGGCAGCGCCAGCTCCCCCACCAGCGTGTGGCCATCTTCGGTGCGGAGCTCGATGTTCTCGCGCCGGGCCGGCAGCACCGTTGACGCGCGGATGGGTGCGGGCCCTGTTGGCCGGCTGAATTCGTACGACGCGGGATCAAAAGTCATGCCTGCCAGCTTAGCGACTCCCGGCGTCCGCAGGCGCAGCGCGCTGGCTCTTAACGCGGCTTCTCCGGGGCGCCGGCTGTCAGCGGTAACGGTACGTCCGGGACAGCCAGCAGTTGGTGTGCCAGTGGCGGCGCTCAGCCAGGCCTGCGGCCGCACCGAATATGTGATCGTCCTTCCAGACCACCAGGTGGGCGATGCCGGGGACCACAGCGGTGGAACAGCCGGGGCAAATGTAGGTCTTTTCCGCGTTCCTGGCGGTCATCGTCCTGACCGTCCACTCGCCGTCGGGCGCGCTTTCCCGGCGGGCGATTCCAGCCCGCGCCCGCTCCAAATCCAACTCCGGAACGTCGCCGTTGCCCTTCTTGCCTACCGGCTTTCCGCCAGCTATGCCCGGCTTTCCGGAGGCAGGGCGGCGGGGACGGTTGGAACGCGGCATGCCTCCATTCTGCCCCAGCCCCGGTAGTGTGTACGGCGTGCGACTTGTCATAGCCCGATGTTCAGTTGATTATGTTGGCCGGCTCAAAGCCCATCTCCCCCTTGCCACCAGGCTCCTGCTGGTCAAGGCCGACGGCTCGGTGCTGGTTCATTCCGACGGCGGCTCCTATAAGCCGCTGAACTGGATGAGCCCGCCTGCCACCCTGCGGGTGTCCTCGCCGGAGGACATTGACCTGGAGCTTGGCGTCACGGAACAGTGGACGGTCCAGTCCGCCAAGACCGATGACCGCCTGATCATCAACATCCACGAGCAGCTGCACGAGTCCTCCCACGACCTTGGGGTGGACCCCGGTCTCATCAAGGACGGCGTCGAAGCCGACCTCCAGCGCCTGCTTGCCGATCAGATCGAGACCCTGGGTTCAGGCTTTTCGCTCATTCGCCGCGAGTACTTCACCGCCATCGGCCCGGTGGACATCCTGGCTCGTGACGCCAGCGGAGCCACCGTGGCCATCGAGCTGAAGCGGCGGGGCGACATTGACGGCGTGGAGCAGCTCACGCGCTACCTTGAACTCCTGAACCGCGATCCGCTGCTGGCCCCGGTCCGTGGCATCTTCGCTGCCCAGCAGATCAAGCCCCAGGCCAAGGTGCTGGCCAACGACCGCGGCATCGACTGCATCACGCTGGACTACGACGCCATGCGCGGCGTGGACGACAGCGACTCCCGGCTTTTCTAACGCTGGTATCCGCTCCGGTGACGCCTGCGGCCCCCTGACAAGGGGATTCATCCGGTTTTTCGGCGAAATTTGCCGTATTGGCCGTTCAGAGGCGTTGACCTGACGGAATCGGCATGAAATTCTTAGACCAGTCTTTGTGTAGGTGTTTTTTCATGCTCGCAAGACATGTTGCGAGCGCGAAGCTCCTGCAGCGCAGGTTCCCAGGAACGGCATTGAAGGATTCTTCTCGCGGAGTGACCGAGTCCGGCACGAGGTGTGCCGGACTTAGACAAGTTCCATAATGAGGAGAAATAAATGGCACAGGGAACCGTCAAGTGGTTCAACGCTGAAAAGGGCTTCGGCTTCATCACCCCGGATGACTCCGATGGCGATGTCTTCGTTCACTACTCGGAAATCCAGACCGGTGGCTTCAAGACCCTCGACGAGAACCAGCGCGTTCAGTTCGAAATCGGTCAGGGTGCCAAGGGCCCCCAGGCTACCGGCGTAACGCTGGTCTAGTCCCCCGCCCGGCGGCCGCCATCTGCGTGGCCTCCAGCGAAGAAAAGATCCCCGGCATCCGTGCCGGGGGTCTTTTCTTTGTCCGCAATGTCTTTGTCCACCGTGACTTTCCAGTCGCAAATCGTTCGTGCCGCTGTGAGGATCAGCTTCCCTGGCCAACCAGGTCCCGGACCAGCCGGGCCCCCTGCCGCAGCGAAAGGCCGGGCAAATAGGCCCGCGTGAGCGCCCGTCCGATCGCCGGCAGCTGCAGAGGATCCTGGTAATACAGGTAAAGTGCCCGGTACTCGGGTTTGAAGCGTGATTTGAAAGCCGCCAGGGACCGGAATCCGTAGACCGGTTCGAGGGCGTGGCCCACCACATCGAGGATGCGGACAAGGTTCTCTGCGGGCACCGGCTCCCCCGGCGTTTCGTCGCCGGGCCGGCTGGCGAGCGGGGACCCGGAGAGCGAGATCACCTCCACGGATTCGCGCAACTCCAGGACCGCCGAAGCAATGAGGAACTCCATCACCCCGGGAAATCCGTCAGCACCCCGGCGCATAACGTCCAGTGTGCGGCTGACCAGCGTCCCGCCGTCGTAAACGGGCAACCAACTGGTCACCCCGTGCACGTGGCCGTCGCCATCCACGGCCAGGCAGCACAGCACTTCGTCGTCCATCAGCTCATCCATGCCGCCGAGCGTGAATCCCATTTCCGGAACTGATTTTCCTGCCGCCCATTCCTCCGACACTTCGCTGAGCCGGGCACGCAGGGCGGACGGAAGCCCGTGGTACGTACCCCAGACGGCCTTGACGCCCATCTTGGCGGCGCGGTTCCGCGCAGTCCTGACGTTCTGCCATTCCTTGCCCGTGAATTCAAGTTGCCGGACGGACAGCCTGGTCTCCTGCGCCACTGACACGCGCTGGAAGCCCCGGTCCTGCAGGAGGGGCCACAGCGTGTCATCGCACGAGTAGAAGGCCGGGATGAGCGCGCGGTTGCCGCAGTAGGAAAGAAACCCTTCGGCGGTCCGCTGACGGGAGTCGGCCGCACCGAAGGGGCCGGCCAACGTCAGGGCGACACTGCCATGCAGCTGGTAGGCGATGGCGCCGCGTCCATCCGGGCTGAACCAGTACCGGTTGGGCTCCCAGAGGGCCATCCACGACAGTGAATCGCCGCCCTCATGCAACAGCTTCCGGGCCGCGGCCCTGTCGTCGTGGCCCGAATCGCTGCCATGGTGCCGGCCCAGGAGCACGGACCAGACGCCCGCCAACGCAACAAGCCAGAAGACCGGTCCGGAATAGCCAAAGATCAGGGACTCGAGGCCGTCCCGTTCAGCAAAAACCCGGTGGTAGAGATTCGGCAGTGGAACCGGCAGATACTGCCTGGACAGTTCGGCCAGCAAGCCCAGCAGGCCGCCGTCGCGCGTCATTCCCCCAGCGGCAAACCAGGCCAGGGCGTAGCTCCCGGCCAGGAGGAGCCAGACGCCAACGACCACCGCCAAGAGCCGACGGCGGGCGGCAGGGATCGTCTCGACGCGGAACTGGCGGCGGTTAGCCCAGAGCAGGACCGCCAGCAGCAGTGGGACGATCACCAAAGGCAGGATGTGGGCAAAACCTGAACCCATGGCGGCTGTGTGCGGCCGCGCGGGATAGTGCGGGATCAGCGCGAACAGGGCCAGGTAGACGGCGGCCATCGCCGTGACGGCCAGCTGAAGGGCCAATGTGATGCGCAGTGCCATGCGGCGGCCGCGGCGCATTCCGTCAGCACAGATGAGGAGCAGAACCACCGGCACTACTGCCAGGGCGAGGCCAAAGGGTCCGGCGAAGCCCGTCCGCCCCACCTCCAGGCAGGATGCCTCCACTGTTGCTCCACAGTTTGCTTCGAGCTGACCCAATGTGGGCATGGGGTTCAACACCACGTCCCGGAGCAGCGCAAGCGGGCCGGTGGGCGTCCGGGCAACAGCGGTAAGAATGGGTCCCACCGCAAACACGGCCACCGTGAGGGCGAGCAGGTTCCTGGTTTCCCTGCCGCTTGAGCGGGCCGGATGAAGCTGGCCGTGGTCGCCCTGGTTCCACCAGCTGGCTGCGAGACCCACCGCTGCACCTACCAGGCCGATGACGGTCTCGGCATGCCCCACATACAGGACCAGCAGGAGCGACACCGAGAGCAGCGCCGTCCGCAACCGGCGCCGCCACAGAACAGGGATCCTGCCGCTCGCGGCCAGCGACGCCGCAAGGATAGCGGCGTAGGGACCGATCAGGCTGTTGTCGGCCATCAGCCCCAGCCAGCCGTCTCCCGCATACCTCGCCAACTGGGTCAGGAGCAGGAAGACTGTGACAGCAACAAACTGGCCACCGACGAAATACGCCGCAGTCTGAAGGGGCCCAAGGTTCCTCTCGGCCAGGCCCAGCAGCAGCAGGATCATCAGGGACGCCACCAGGTAGGCCAGCGGGTTCGTGGCAAAGAACAGTGACGTCACCAGTGCCCACCAGTTGCCGGCCTTCAGACCAGGGGCGCTGACGCCTGCGAGGGATAGAAGCTCTTCCGGCGGTCCGCTGAGGAAGCTGCCGGTTGCCGCCCCGACCAACAGGAAAATGCCGAGGATGCTGAGGGTCAGTGGCACCGACCGCAGGTAGCCCCGCATTCTTCGGCCAACCGGAAACAGGACGGCTGACCAGAGCAGGGCCGGCGCACGGGATTCGCCAGCTTCCCTCATTTCGCCCACCCCCAGTGAGCAGCCAGCAGCTCAAGCCCGTTGTCCATGCCGGGAGTCAGCACGTCCCACGAATGGCCGGTGTGAGCCACCACGTCCGAGCCCACGGTGAGACCTGCCCCGCGGGCCGCCGCCTCAAGGGTCCGCAGATTTGCGACGAACTCCGCATCTGTGGCCCCGGCCGCGAAATACGCCACGCTGCCAGGATATTTGCGCTCCTTCAACAGCGTCAGCGGTATCTGGGCATCAAAGGCAGCAGTGTCGCCGTGGAAGGCCGCATCAACCGTTTTCTGGCGTTCCTTGGCCAGCGCAGGCTCGCTCTCGCTGGAAAAGGCGAGAACACCCGTGTACAGCTCCGGGTGGCGGGTGGCCATCTGAACTGCGCAGGTGGCACCAAAACTGAAACCGCCGATGGCCCATTGCCGGTGGTCGGAGTCCACGTCCAACGTTCCCGAGATCCATGCCGGCACATCGACAGAGAGGTAAGTGTCTGCCTTGGCGATGGCGCTGTCCATGCAGAGATTGTTCGCTGACTGGTTGCCGTTGGGATCAACCACCACAACAACAGGCGCCGCTCCCCCATGCCGGGCGGCGAAAGTGTCCATGCGTGCCGGGAGCGACCCGCCGGTCAACCAGTCGGCAGGGCCGCCGGGCTGGCCGGGGACCAGAACCAGGACCGGAAGGCTGGGACGATTCGAAGCAAAGTAGGCCGGTGGCAGGTAGATGTACGAGTCGCGTGCCTGGAGACCCGAGGACGTTCCTGGAATGGATGCGGTGCGAACAACGCCGTCGGCAGGGATCTCATTGGAGGGTTTCCATCCGTCCAGGGGCGTGGCAGGGCTGTCCGGCTGGCGCATCAGCTCCTGTTCCAGGGCCGGGATGCGGCTCAGCGCCGTTCCTGTCAGGTCCGCAACTGTCCGGTTGAGGCCGAAATACGCGTTGATCTGAACCGCAGCCAGCAACACCACGGCCAGGAGGGCGAGCACATCGAGCGCACGGCGGCGCCACGACGCCGTGGAGAGCCGGAGCAACACCAGCAGGAGGGCGGCCACGGCCGGGAACACCCAGGCCAAGACGTCGAACGGCAGTTCTTCGGGGAAGGCAGAGGCCCAATAGATAAGGATCCAATGGACCAGGAGCACCACGGCGGCGGCTGCGGCAACAGCGGCGGCAACACTGAGGAACCAGCGGCGGCGGCCAAGGGCGCGCGGAGGCCAGATCAGGGACAGAGCCGCGGCGGCACCAAGGACCCAAGCGGCCCAGTACACCGGTCCGTCGGTCAACCGGATGTCAGCAATCCAGTCCACGTGGCTAGCGCCAGGTACCCACGCCGATGACCGGCCCGGCTTCCAGCCAGGAGGACAGCCCCGTGTACGCATCGAATTTCATGGCCAGCCGCAAATCCTGGCCTTCGTACCGCAGTTCAACAATCACGACGTCGGGCTGGACCTTCACGGCCTCGGCCTCGGTGGGCTTGCGGCGGCCCAGCAGCTCCAGGGAGCTGCGCTTGAACTTATGTTTGGGACGCACATTCAGGGACAGCAGGCGGAACCATTCAAGGTCGTTGTCCTGATAACGACAAACCCCCATCTGCCAGCTGTTTCCAGCAACGCAAATGGAGGCGTCCACTGTGCCAAGGGCGCGCCGCAGATTGAAGCGGCGCACCCCCGAAAGGCACAGTGCGAAAATCAGCAATCCGAAAACGATTGCCAAGGCGATGAACGTAAAAGTCGGAGCGTCCATCAAGGTCGTGCTAGCGGATCCCAGCAGTAGCCGCGTCACCCAGTTGGGCGTTGTCAGCAACAATCACCACGCGGTTGTTGTCGACGGAGAAGAATCCGCCGTCAACAGCCACGGCAATGCGGTTCCCGGAAACCGGCTCGATCGCCAGTTCACCTTCGGCCAGGATCGCCAGCAGGGGCGAGTGGCCGGGCAGGATTCCGATCTCACCATCGCTGGTGCGGGCCTTGACCATCTTGGCCGCTCCGGACCACACGAAGTGATCCGCTGCGACAATCTCAACCTCAAGCTCAGCCATATTACTTGGTCTGTTCCTGGATCTTGGCCCACTGGCGCTCAACATCGTCCAGGCCGCCGACGTTGAAGAACGCCTGCTCTGCAACGTGGTCAAGGTCGCCGTCGCAGATAGCGGTGAAGCCTTCAACCGTGTCCTTGATGGTCACAGTGGAGCCCTCGACGCCGGTGAACTGCTTGGCGGTGTAGGTGTTCTGGGAGAGGAACTGCTGGATACGGCGTGCACGCGACACGACGATCTTGTCCTCTTCCGACAGTTCGTCAACACCAAGGATGGCGATGATGTCCTGGAGTTCCTTGTTCTTCTGCAGGATCTGCTTTACACGGACAGCCGTGTTGTAGTGGTCCTGACCGATGTACTGCGGGTCCAGGATGCGGGACGTCGACGTCAGCGGGTCAACGGCCGGGTACAGACCACGGGAAGCAATTTCACGGGACAGTTCCGTGGTTGCGTCGAGGTGCGCGAAGGTCGTGGCCGGGGCCGGGTCGGTGTAGTCATCTGCGGGAACGTAGATGGCCTGCATCGAGGTGATCGAGTGGCCCTTGGTGGACGTGATGCGCTCCTGGAGGAGACCCATCTCGTCAGCCAGGTTGGGCTGGTAGCCCACGGCCGACGGCATGCGGCCGAGGAGGGTGGAAACCTCGGAGCCTGCCTGGGTGAAGCGGAAGATGTTGTCGATGAAGAGCAGCACGTCCTGGTTCTGCACATCGCGGAAGTACTCCGCCATGGTCAGGGCGGACAGTGCAACACGCAGGCGCGTTCCCGGCGGCTCATCCATCTGGCCGAATACTAGGGCGGTGTCCTTGAGGACGCCTGCCTCTTCCATTTCAACCCAGAGGTCGTTACCTTCACGGGTACGCTCGCCAACACCGGCGAATACCGAGGTACCACCGAAGTTACGGGCCACACGGGTGATCATTTCCTGGATCAGAACCGTCTTGCCCACGCCGGCGCCGCCGAAGAGGCCGATCTTTCCACCCTTGATGTACGGGGTGAGAAGGTCAATGACCTTGATGCCGGTTTCCAGCATCTCGGTGGAGCCTTCGAGCGTTGCGAAGGCCGGGGCCTTGCGGTGGATCGGCCAGTAGTCCGCAGCCTGGATCTCGGACTCGTCAACATCCAGCGGCTTGCCGAGGACGTTGAAGATGTGGCCCTTGACGCCGTCGCCGACGGGCACGGTGATCGGAGAACCGGTGTCCACTACGTTGGTGCCGCGGACGAGTCCGTCGGTAGCCTGCAGGGCAATGGCGCGGATGAGGTTGTCGCCCAAGTGCAGGGCAACCTCGAACGTGATGGTCTTGGTCTCACCGTTGAGGGTAATCTCCGTGGTGAGGGCGTTGTAAATCGAGGGGATTGCGTCAGCCGGGAATTCGACGTCGACAACCGGGCCAATAACACGTGCAATACGGCCGGTCGCACCGGACGTTGCGGCTACGTGTTCGGTAGCAGTGGCAGTCATCTCTCTCACTTCACTCAGTAGATGGCGTGGGGTTTAAGTTTGTTCTTTAGTGCAGGTACAGCTGGACCGGACCGTGCAGGCTAGGACGCGTTCAAGGCGTCAGCACCTGCAACAATTTCGGAAAGCTCCTGCGTAATTTCAGCCTGACGGGCAGTGTTGCGCAGACGCGTGTACTTCTTGATGAGGTCCGTGGCATTGTCACCGGCGGACTTCATCGCCCGCTGGCGGGCTGCGAGCTCGGAAGCTGCTGCCTGCAACATGGCGGCGAAAATGCGTGACTCGATGTAGCGCGGGAGCAGGGCATCAAGAACCTGCTCCGCTTCCGGCTCGAATTCGTAGAGCGGCAGGAGGTCCGACTCGGACGCCGCCTGCTCTTCGACAACCTCAAGCGGAAGAAGACGGATAACCGTCGGCTCCTGCGTCACCATGGACTTGAAGCGGGTGTAAACGACATGGATCTCGTCCACGCCGCCCTCTTCGTAGTCTGCAGCGAAGGCTTCGAGCAATGCCGCGCCGACCTCACGTGCAGTTCCAAACTCCGGCGCGTCAGTGTTGCCGGTCCACACGCGCTCGTAAGAAAGGTTGCGGAAGTCGAAGTACGCCTGAGCCTTTCGGCCCATCACGTACGTCTTGACTTCTTTGCCCTCCTCGTGGAGCAGCTCGGTGAGACCGACCGCCTGCTTAAGCACGGTCGCCGAGTAGGATCCTGCAAGGCCGCGGTCTGCACTGATAACCAGGACAGCTGCCCGGCGGATTTGCGTCGGCTCGGTGACCAGCGGGTGGTCGATTTCGCTCTGGCTTGCGACAGCAGAAACGGCACGCGTAATCGCGTTTGCGTAAGGCAGTGAAGCCGCTACGCGTGCGCGGGCCTTGCCAATGCGCGAGGTAGCGATCAGTTCCATCGCCTTGAAGATCTTGCGCATCGACGTGGTCGAGCTGATCTTCTGGCGGTAGACCCGAATCTGGGCTCCCATACTTTTCCTTTCCTAAGATCCCGGTGGCCGGGACTGCCGGAACCTCGGGGTTCCGACAGTCCCTGCCAGCGAAACTAGCGCTTCTGCTTGACGATCTTTTCCTGGTCTACATCGGCTTCCGAGATAGCTTCGTGCTCCTCGTGGCCAGCGCCTACCAGGCGGTTGTCACCCTCACCGAAGAAGCCCTTTTTGAAGGCCACGATTGCGGTCTTCAGTGCAGCAGCGGTGTCATCGTCCATAACGTTGGTCTGCGCCAGCGTGGTCAGGATGGAAGACTTGTGCTTGAGGTGCTCCAGGAATTCGGTCTCGAAGCGGTTGATGTCCTCAACCGGAACCTCGTCGAGGTGGCCGTTGGTACCGGCCCAGATGGACACAACCTGGTTCTCAATCGGGAACGGTGAGTACTGGCCCTGCTTCAGCAGTTCCATCAGGCGGGCGCCGCGGGTCAGCTGCTGGCGCGATGCGGCATCGAGGTCAGATGCGAACATGGCGAAAGCCTGCATGTCGCGGTACTGGGCCAATTCCAGCTTCAAAGTACCGGAGACCTTCTTCATGGACTTGACCTGAGCAGCACCACCCACGCGGGACACAGAGACACCCACGTCGACGGCCGGACGCTGGTTGGCGTTGAAGAGGTCCGACTGCAGGAAGATCTGGCCATCGGTAATGGAGATCACGTTGGTCGGGATGTAGGCAGAGACATCGTTTGCCTTGGTTTCGATGAGCGGCAGGCCGGTCATCGAGCCGGCACCGAGCTCGTCGGAGAGCTTGGCACAACGCTCCAGCAGGCGGGAGTGCAAGTAGAAGACGTCGCCCGGGTAGGCTTCGCGTCCCGGCGGGCGGCGCAGCAGCAGTGAAACTGCACGGTAGGCCTCGGCCTGCTTGGAGAGGTCATCGAACACGATGAGGACGTGCTTGCCGCCGTACATCCAGTGCTGTCCGATGGCCGAACCGGCGTACGGTGCCAGGTATTTGAAGCCTGCGGGGTCAGACGCGGGGGAAGCCACAATGGTGGTGTATTCCAGTGCGCCGTTGTCCTCAAGGGTCTGACGGACAGCCGCAATGGTGGACGCCTTCTGACCGATTGCCACGTAGATGCAACGCACCTGCTTGGTCACATCGCCGGAAGCCCAGTTGGTCTTCTGGTTGATGATGGTGTCGATCGCGATAGCCGACTTGCCGGTCTGGCGGTCACCGATGATCAGCTGGCGCTGGCCGCGGCCGATCGGGATCATGGCGTCGATAGCCTTCAGACCGGTCTGCATCGGCTCGTGGACCGACTTACGCTGGGTCACGCCGGGCGCCTGGAGTTCCAGGGCACGGGTGGTTTCGGCCTTGATCTCGCCGAGGTCGTCGATGGGCTGGCCCAAAGGGTCAACCACGCGGCCGAGGAAGGCGTCGCCTACCGGTACGGACAGAACCTGACCCGTGCGGTGGACTTCCTGGCCCTCTTCGATTCCGGTGAAGTCACCGAGTACGATGACACCGATCTCGCGGACGTCAAGGTTCTGGGCCAGGCCCAGGGTGCCGTCTTCGAAGCGAAGCAGCTCGTTCGCCATGACCGAGGGAAGGCCCTCAACACGGGCGATGCCGTCACCTGCGGTTGTTACACGGCCAACCTCTACGCGCTCAGCGTTTCCGGGTTCGTAGGACGCCGCGAACTCGTTCAACGCAATACGGACGTCGTCGGCGTTGATGGTCAATTCGGCCATCTGCAGTCCCTGCTCTCCTGTTTTCGTGATCATCGTTGCTCACGATGACCGGGGTTTCGTTTCGTTAAGTTGTGCTTGTCCGGCTATCCGGCCAGTTGGCGGTGAAGCTGTCCCAGCCGGGTGATAACCGAAGCGTCGAGCACTTCGTCACCCACCTGGACACGGATTCCGCCGATCAGTTCAGGATCAACGGTGAGGTTGATCTTGAGCTCGCGACCGTACAGGGAATTAAGCCCTGCCTGGAGGCGGGCGAACTGCATCTCCGTCAAGGGACGGGTGACGCTGACCGTTGCAATCCAGCGCTGCTGCCGTTTGGCTGCCAGCTCGGCGAACCGGGCTACGAGCCGCGTCGCCTTGATGCCGCGGGGCTGGGAAACTGCCTGCGCGATGAGGACTTTTGCTTCCTCGCCTGCGCCGGGATGCAGCTTCTGCGCCAACGCGGTCTTCGCTGCAGCACTGGCCTGCGGCTCCGACAGAGCACGTTGTACCTCGTGGTTGGAGGCAACGGCCTGGTTGAAGGAGAACAGATCGTTCTCCAGCTCTTCCAGCCCAGAGATTCCGGAGGCAGAAACGGCCGACTTGTTTTCAGCAACGGCGATAACCACCGTTGCGGCAAGCGTCTCGAGTGCATCGCCGATGTCTCGGGCCGATGCCCAGCGTGAACTGGCCAGTCCGCCCGCGATGTCCGCAGCCTCAGCGGAGACTTTTCCGCCAACAAGCTGCCTGACAAGCGCCGACTTTTCGTCACCGGTGCGGGACGGGTCAGTCAGGGCGCGGCGCAAGCCAGCCGAGCTGTCCACCGTTCCCAGGATTCCGAAGAGTTCCTTAGCCAACTGCAGCGAGGCCAACGGAAGCTTTGCTTCCAGTTGGGTCAGCGCCGTGGTCAGCGATTCGCTCGATACACCTGACATTACTTAGCTGCACCTGCGTTCTGGTTCTCCAGATCTGCCAGAAAGCGGTCAACCACACGGGCTGAACGCTCGTCATCGTTAAGTGCTTCGCCAACGATGCGGCCTGCCAGCGTGGTGGCCAGCGTGCCTACCTCGGAGCGCAGGGACACAACTGCGGCCTGGCGCTCCGATTCGATCTGCACGTGTGCCTGTGCCGTGATGCGGGCAGACTCAGCGGCAGCCTTTTCCTTCAGATCTGCAAGGATCTGGGCGCCTTCAGCACGGGCTTCCTCGCGGATGCGGTTGGCCTCGGCACGGGCATCGGTCAGCTGCTGCTTGTACTCTTCGAGTGCTGCAGAAGCCTCTGCCTGCGCCTTTTCTGCCTTGGCAATGCCACCTTCAATGGCCTCGGCACGCTCTGCAAACGTCTTCTCGAACATCGGGACAACGAACTTGACCACGATGTACATGAGGACAGCAAAGCCGGCGAGAACGACGCCCATTTCCCAGACGTTGGGAACGAGCGGGTTGGTCGCCTCGGCGCCTTCCACGGCGGCTGAGATGATCGTTTGATACATAATTCACCCGTCCTTATCTACTCGGTTCTGGATGTTCGCTTGGTTCTGAAGTCAGACTAGAGAACGAAAGCGAAGACCAGGCCGAGGATGGCGAGGGCTTCAGTCAGCGCGAGGCCGAGGAATGCGATCGGCTGCAGGACGCGCTGGGCTTCCGGCTGACGTGCTACGCCGTTGATGTAAGCAGCGAACACGAGGCCAACACCGATACCACCGCCGATTGCGGACAGTCCGTAGCCGATGAGGTTGAGGGAGCCGTTGATGGTGCCTTCCATTTTTCTTCCTTTCAAGATGCCATCTATGTGGCAGGTTGTTTGGGTTGCTTCATCCCCGTGAGGGGAAGTTTGTGGGTGCCTAGTGGCTGTCCGCGTGCAGGGCGCCTTCGATGTAAATGGCGGTCAGCAGCGTGAAGACGTAGGCCTGCAGGGCCATGATCAGTGCTTCCAGCATGTACATGGCAACTGCGCCGGCGATGACCAGAAGGGAGGTTCCCTTGAGCAGGATGTTCTCCTGCATCACCAGGAACTCAATGCCGGAACCGGCGATCATGACGATCAAGTGTCCTGCCAGCATGGTGGCAAAGAGACGGAGGCTGTGTGTGACCGGCCGGACCAGGAAGTTCGAGATGATCTCGATCGGGATCACAATCGGGAGAATGTAGACCGGGACGCCGGACGGCACGGTGGCCAGCTTGAAATACTTCAGGCCGTTCTTCTTGATGCCGATGGCAATCCAGGTGACGTACACAATGCCCGCGAGGACATAGGCGCCGCCAACGTGCGAGAAGCTTGGGAGCTGGATCACGGGAATGGCGCCGTAGATGTTGTTCACCAGAATGAAGAAGAAAAGGCTGAACAACAGCGGGACATACTTCATGAAATCTTTGCCGCCGATAATGTCTTTTGCAATGCCGTTTCGGACAAAGCCATAAGCCATTTCACCAGCGAACTGGAGCTTGCCGGGAACAAGCTGCTGCTTCCGTGCAGCTAGCAGAAAGAATGTGGCGATAATGACGACCGACAGGATTACCAGCAGCATCTGCTTGGAGAATCCGTCAGCCACCCCCCACGGCAGGATTGCCGGCAGGTGCATTTCTTCAATTCCAGGAGGATTGAACTCTCCTGAATCTTGGGCCGGGAGCGCAAGCGCGATCAACGCGTTTCCTCTCTGCAGTGTCCATCATTGGGCGTTGGTCGAGGACCCGCGGAATTGTGCTCCGCAGCTCCCCCTGTGAAATTATTTGGCATTTGTGTTTCCGTCCGCGGACGGGCCGCTGTCTGCGCCGCTCTTACCTGCCGTGGTTCTGGAACTGGTAAGGCCATGCATGTGGGAAAGATAGAAACCTCCGAGAGCTCCAAGCAGAGCGCCTGCGAGCACGATCCAGCGGGTTCCCCACAGATAATCCAGACCCCACCCTATCAAACTCCAGACGATGATTCCGCCAATAATGTAGCTAAAGACGGCCATTCCGGCGTTGTATCCGCCGTCGTTGTTTTCGGCCGACACCCCCGGCGTGGGCGCAGCGTACCTGGGCACGGAGGAACCGTTTTTCGCTGTTCGTTTCCGATCAGGCATCGTTCGGCTCCTTGGTCTCGGGGTCGTTGTAAATCTGCAGGCGCGCCTTGCTGAAGCCATAGATTTCGGCAGCCTGCCAGAAGACAACAGTGGCAACGGCACCAATCAGGAACCATCGGTCGTGAAGCCAGGCAGGTGCTCCGATCACAAACAGGACAACCGCGAAACCCACGACCTTGACAAAGTAGGTGGCCGCGAACATTCCGATGGCACCGGAGGGGTTGTTGCGCCCCACGAAATGGCCCACGAGAAGACTGATGGCGAAGAAGAGCATCACCAGGAGGCCGCCCAAAGTACTGGATAGAACGCCGGTGGGGCCGTTCAGGATCACAGCCGGGATGCCCGCCAGAATCAGTGCGCCTGCACCGGCAGCTGAACTGAGTGCGAGGAGGCGAAGCCACAGCGAGCGCGTGGGACCGGAAACACCAACGGGTCCGCTGCCGGACGAACGTCCGGGTTCGGCGTTGGAGGTCATAAGATCCCAATCGTCGGCGCCCTGGGGCTGGGTGGAGGGGCAGCTTGGGCTGCCCCTAAATTCTACACGAGATAGAAATAAATTCGAACGCCGTTACGCCGGCGACTGGTCACTGTGGCGGCGCAGGTATGGCCAGGCCGTAATCAGGCCCATGACCAGCGTGGCGAAGATGTCGGCGGCCAATACAACTTGCCAAGGGAAGACTGCAAAGGCCAATCCCCCGAAGGACAGGACGGCGGTCCAGAGGTACATCAGGATGACGGCCGTCCGGTGCGAGTAACCGATATCCAGCAGCTTGTGGTGGAGGTGGCCGCGGTCTGCGGACCATGGCGAACGTCCCCGCGCTGTCCGGCGGACGACGGCGAGGCCCAGGTCAAGCAGTGGCAGGAACAGCACGGCGAAGGGCAGCAGAATCGGTATGACTGTGGAGATACCGTTGGCGCGGTCGTACAGCCCTGACGTGATCTGGCCCGTGGAGACGATGCCGGCGGCCGCCATCAGCAGGCCGATCAGCATGGCACCGGAATCGCCCATAAAGATCTTGGACGGGAACCAGTTGTGCGGCAGGAAACCGATGCAACTGCCAACGACGACGGCGGTGAGGAGGGTGGCCAGGTCCGAGTAGTCCAACAGGACGGCGTTCCGGTGCACCCAATACGCCGTGAAGAAGAAGGCAGTTCCGCCGATGATGGCCACGCCGGCGGCCAGTCCGTCGAGGCCGTCAATGAAGTTGAAGGCGTTCATGGTGGTGACGATGAGCCCGGCCGTCAGCACGACGCGGAGCAGTTCGTTCTCCAGGTAGATCGGCTCCGGAACCCACGGGACAATGGTCATCCGGACGCCCCAGATGGCCACCACCAGGGCTGCGGCGCTCTGGCCGATGAGCTTCACCCACCAACGGATGTCCAGGAGGTCATCCGCGATCCCCACGAGCACGATCAGTGCCGCGCCCGCCAGGACGCCCCATGGCGAGAAGTTGTTCCGGTAGATGTCCTTGACGAAGAAGGACTGGCTGGCCACGAGGAGGGCCACCAGCACGCCGAGGAAGATGGCCACCCCGCCCAGCCGGGACACCGGCGTCGTATGCATGTCACGGCTGCGGATGGGGGCGTGGAGTTCAAGCCGGTGCCCGATGACGCGGGCACCCCAGGTGGCTCCGTAGGACACGACGGCAGCCGTCAGCCCCATAAGCAGGTACATAATCATGCGATAGCGGCCGTTTCGTCGGTGTGCGGCGCAACCCTGCGGGTGCGCACAGGCATGGACAGCGGCCCGAACAGGTGGTCCTCGATCGACGGGCTCACTGGCGGGGAATCTGACTTTCGATAAATGAAACTTCTCCGTCGCCGGGCGCGCAGCAGGCAGTGCTTGGTGCCTTACAGGGCTGTATTACAGTGGACTCTAGTCAAGATACTAGCGCCAACGGCTCCATGGCTTCGCGCCACACTGGCGCATTGCGAGCGGGGAATCCCCTGAAGGCCATGCTGAAAGGAATCCCCATGACCGTCCGGGTTGCAGTTGCCGCCGTGACATTTAACCGTCATAAAGAGCTGTCCGTCCTGCTGGACGCCATTAATACGCAGTCCGCGGCAGTGGACACCATCTGCCTTGTGGACAGCGGCACGGACCCCGCACGCGATGTTGCCGCGCGGCACACAAATGTTGATTACGTCCGTTCCGAAGCGAACCTCGGCGGGGCAGGCGGCTTTGCCCTCGCCGCGCTGAAGGCGGTGGCCAGCGGTGCCAAATGGGTCTGGATGATGGACGACGACGCCGAGCCGACAGATCCCGAATGCCTCGCCACGCTGCTGCGTGAGGCTGAGGCCCGCGACCTTGAAGCCGTGGTCCCGCTGGTGGTTGCCCCGGGCCATCCCGACCGGCTGTCCTTCTTCTTCCGGCTGGACGGGAAAGTCACCCACGACCGGGCCGAACTGGAAAAAGTAGGTTTCCTACCCAACGACGGACACTTCTTTAACGGTGCCCTGATCAGGTCCGACGTGTTTTTCAAGGTGGGCCTGCCGGACATGCGCCTCTTTATCCGCGGCGACGAGGTGGACTTCACCATCCGCCTCCGCAAGGCGGGCATCCGGTTCGGCACGGTGACCACCACCGCCATCACCCACCCGCATGCGTTTTCCGAGACGCAGCACGTCTTTGGCGCACGCTGGCATGTGATCGTGCCGGATTCGGCGTTCAAACGTTACTACTACTACCGCAACCGCGGGTACCTGATCCGGCGCTATTTCCGGGTTAAGTCGCTGGTGGCCGACGTCGGCGGCTACCTTGGCTATTTTGCGCAGCGCCGTGACCTGAAGGGACTGCTCGCCTGGGCAAGTTCCTTCTCGAAGGGACTGCGGGGCAAGGGCTTCGCGCCGCTGGAGGACCAGAAGTTCTAGGACACGCGCCGCAGCCGGCGGCGGGCCAGCAGCCACAGCAGCACCCACGGCTCGCCAAACACACGGTACGCCACGCGGCGGGGATGCAGCAGCAGGCGCCATGCCCATTCCAGCCCGAGCCTCCCGAGCCATCGAGGTGCAAGTTTCTGGATTCCGGCCAGCTGGTCGATCGCGCCGCCCACGGTGCAGTAGATGGCCGGCGGGAGCGTGCCGAGCCGGCGCTGCAGCACTGATTCTTGCAGCGGCATGCCCAACCCGAGCAGGACGAGCTGGGGTTGCTGCTCCCCGAGCCAGCGCACAGCGGCCATTTCGACGTCGTCGTTCCAGCCTTCGCCGGGCAGGCCCGCTACCGTGGCACCGGGAACAAGGCTCCGGAGCTTTTCGACAGCCAAGGCGTTCGCCTCAGCGCCGGCGCCAACCACCGCCATCCGCTTCAGGCCGGCAACCCTGCCGAGGGACGGCAACCAGTCCGTGGAACCCAGCCGGTACTCCATGACCGGCCCCACGGCATTCCCCGTCCGGCTCCACAGCCAGAGCACCGGCGCCCCATCGAGGAGCACCACGTCGCTCTCCTCATAGACGGAACGAAAGCCGGCGTCGGAATGTGTCAGCGTGACACTGTGCAGGTTATGTCCGACGACGGTCCGCTTGGTCCCGTCGGCGACGAACCCCGCCAGCACCTCAAGCAGGTCGTCCACCTTGAGCGGCGTGACGTCCACGCCCAGGACGGGGATGTGCTGGCGTGCCAGGCTCACCCGTCAGTCTCCCGAACCGGCGCCGCCGGCTCGTCGGCAGCTTTTTCACCGGCCGGCTCTTCAGCGGCTGATTCAGCCGGCATAGCGACTGGTTCAGATTCTTCCTCGGGCTCAGCCATCGGGATCTCGCCCAGGCCCAAGACGCCCGGAACGTGTTCCCGGAGCTGCTCCAGGGACACGGCACCGGTGCGCACGACGCGCAGGAGCGTCCCGGTGGCATCCACGATCGTGGAGGGCACGGCGTCGGTTCCTTCCACCGGCCGGAAACCGCCTTCGAGGTAGACCTCCACGGACTCCGCGAGCTGGGCACGAGCCTCAGCGGCGGTCTGTGCCGGCGGCTGGCCGGTCCGGTTGGCGGAGGACACGGCCAGCGGACCGGTCAGCGTCAGGAGTTCCTGGGCCACCTCGTCGGCGGGCATACGCAGGGCCACCGTTCCCTGGGTCTCGCCCAGGTCCCAGTCCAGTGACGGCTGGGCGTGCAGGATCAGGGTCAGTCCCCCCGGCCAGAACGCCTCGGCGAGCTTGCGGGCATCAGCGGAAACATCTGTGGCCAGGCCGTCCAGCGCGTTGATCCGGGGAATCAGTACCGGCGGCGGCATGCTGCGGCTGCGCCCTTTGGAGGCCAACAGCATGGTGACGGCCTGCGGCGAAAATGCGTCGGCGGCAATTCCGTAGACCGTGTCCGTGGGGAACACCACGCACTTCTTTTCGCTGATGGCACGCTGGGCATGCTCCAGGCCAAGGGCGCGCTGATCCTCGGACGTGCAGTTGTAGGTTGTGGTCACTGGCCTATTCTTTCATCACTCGTGTGCGGACCGGCAAGGACGGCGCTCGTGGCGCGTTCCTTGCCGTTGAGGTCCAGATGCGTGGTGATCTCCCGCCAGGCACCCGTCCGCTGCATCATGCCGGCGATCCAGCCGGCCTGGACCTCCGCGTGTTCCATCACGAAGTAGCCGCCGGGAACCAGCAGCCGGGCAGCCGAGGCGGCCGCCGCCGTCGGAAGTTCCATGCCGTCCGCTCCCCCGCCGTACAGGGCTTCGGGAGGGTCGTGCAGGGCAACTTCGGGTTCATTCGGGACGGCTTCGGCGGGAATGTATGGCGGGTTGGAGATTACGACGTCGAAGGTTCCGTTAAGTTCCGGCAGCGCGTCGCGGAGGTCCCCCAGCACCAGATTAACGCCCAGGGGCGCCAGGTTTCTGGCCGCCCACGCGTGCGCGAACGGACTGTATTCCACGGCGTGGACTTCGGCGCCGGGCACCTCATGGGCGATGGAGCCGGCGATCGCGCCGGACCCCGTTCCCAGGTCCACAATCCGCGGGTGCGCCATCCCCTTGACGTGGTCGATGACCAGCTGCACAACGGACTCTGTTTCCGGCCGGGGGATAAAGACCCCAGGCCCAACCGCAAGCTCCAGGTACCTGAAATGCGCCACACCGGTGATGTGCTGCAGCGGGATCCGTTGGGCCCGTTCAGCGACAAGTTCGGCATAGCCAACAGGTGCTGGAGTGTCCCCCAGCATCATCGCCCGGAGCCTGCCGAGCCCCACACCGAGCAGGTGGTCCGCCAGGAGTTCCGCGTCGACGCGGGGGCTGGGGACCCCAGCGTCCCGGAGGATCACCGTGGCCTCGCTGACGGCAGCCGCGAGGGACTGCTCCGACCCGAGTGTCATGGAGGCCGGCGGCTAGTCGCCGATGGCGTCCAGGCGTGCCTGTTCGTCCATCTCGATGGCGGACTGGATGACCGGTTCCAGGTCACCGTTCATGACCTGGTCCAGGTTGTACGCCTTGTAGCCGGTGCGGTGGTCCGCGATCCGGTTTTCCGGGTAGTTGTACGTGCGGATGCGCTCCGAACGGTCCATGGTGCGGATCTGGGATTTACGCTGGGCCGAGTTCTCCGCGTCGATGATTTCCTGCTGGTGCGCCAGGATGCGGGCGCGGAGCACACGCATGCCTGCTTCGCGGTTCTGCAGCTGGGATTTCTCGTTCTGCATGGCCACCACGATGCCGGTGGGAAGGTGCGTGATACGGACAGCGGAGTCCGTGGTGTTCACAGACTGGCCACCGGGACCCGAGGAGCGGTAGACGTCGATCTTGAGGTCGTTCTGGTTGATGTCCAGCTCTTCGGGCTCGTCAACTTCGGGGAGGACCAGGACACCGGCGGCAGAGGTGTGGATGCGGCCCTGGGATTCGGTGACGGGCACACGCTGCACGCGGTGGACGCCGCCTTCGAACTTGAGCCGCGCGTAGACACCTTCGGCAGGATCGTTCGAGTTGCCCTTGACGGCCATCTGGACGTCCTTGTAGCCACCGAGATCGGATTCGTTGGCCGAGATTAGTTCGGTCTTCCAGCCGCGGGATTCCGCGTACCGGGTGTACATCCGCAGGAGGTCACCGGCGAAGAGTGCGGCTTCGTCGCCGCCTTCACCGCCCTTGACCTCGAGGATCACGTTGCGGGCGTCGTCGGGATCCCGCGGAATGAGGAGCCTGCGCAGCTTCGCAGAAGCCTGCTCCAGCGCGGCCTCCAGCACGGGAACCTCGGCAGCAAACTCAGGGTCCTCCGAGGCCATTTCCTTCGCAGCGGCGAGGTCGTCCTCCAGGGCATGCCACTTGTTGTATGCCTCCACGATGCCATTGAGCTGCGCAGAACGCCGCCCCAGCTTCCGGGCCAGCCGCTGGTCAGCATAAACAGCAGGATCGCCAAGCTGCGCCTGGATAGCATCATGCTCGTCAAGCAGGCCCTGTACGGACTCAAACATTTCAAAACCTCTTTCGACTCTTACAAGTCTAGTTTCACGGGACTTAACGACGAACCGCCCAAAACATGCCGGCCATCAGGCCGGCATGTTTTGAGCGGTGAGCGCAGCTACTTGTCGTTATCCGACTTCGCGCCAAGCGTTGTCTTCTGGACCTGCATGAGGAACTCGACGTTGCTCTGGGTCTCCCGGATCTTGTTGGTCAGCAGCTCAAGGCTCTGCTGCGTTTCGAGTCCGGAAAGGACGCGGCGCAGCTTCCACATGATCTTGACTTCCTCGGGGGAAAGCAGGTTCTCTTCGCGGCGGGTACCGGACGCGTTGACGTCCACGGCCGGGAAGATGCGCTTGTCCGCCAGCTGGCGGGACAGGCGGAGCTCCATGTTGCCGGTGCCCTTGAACTCTTCGAAGATGACCTCGTCCATCTTGGAACCGGTCTCCACGAGCGCGGTTGCCAGGATGGTCAGCGAGCCACCGTTTTCGATGTTGCGGGCTGCACCGAAGAAGCGCTTCGGCGGGTACAGCGCGGCAGAGTCGACACCACCGGACAGGATACGGCCGGAGGCCGGTGCTGCCAGGTTGTAGGCGCGGCCCAGGCGGGTCATGGAGTCCAGGAGGACCACCACGTCCATGCCCATTTCCACGAGGCGCTTGGCGCGTTCGATGGAGAGCTCGGCCACGGTGGTGTGGTCATCCGCGGGACGGTCGAAGGTGGAGGCAATGACCTCACCCTTGACCGTGCGCTGCATGTCCGTCACTTCTTCGGGGCGTTCGTCAACAAGCACCATCATGAGGTGGACCTCAGGATTGTTGGTGGTGATGGCGTTGGCGATGGACTGCAGGATGAGCGTCTTGCCGGCCTTCGGCGGGGAGACGATCAGGCCGCGCTGGCCCTTGCCGATCGGGGCAACCAGGTCGATGACGCGGGGGCCGATCTTCTTGGGATCCGTCTCAAGGCGCAGGCGCTCGGACGGGTACAGCGGAACCAGCTTGGCGAATTCGACGCGGTCCTTGAGCTCTTCCGGCGTCTTTCCGTTGACGGAGGTGACGCGGACCAGGGCGTTGAACTTCTGGCGGGCAGTCTGCTGGCTGCGGTCTTCGCCTTCACGCGGTGCACGGATGGCACCGACGCAGGCGTCGCCCTTGCGCAGGTTGTACTTCTTGACCTGGGCCAGGGAGACGTAAACGTCGTTCGGGCCCGGCAGGTAACCGGAGGTGCGGATGAACGCGTAGTTCTCCAGCACGTCCAGGATGCCGGCGACGGGCAGCAGGACGTCATCCTCGGTGACCTCGACGTCGTCGACGTCCGGTCCCTGGGTGCGTCCCCGACGGCGGTCATTGCGGTCGCGGAAACGGTCGTTACGCGAGTTGTCCCGGCTGTCCTGGCCGCCACCGGAGCGGTCGCTCCGGTCATTGCGGTCGTTCCGGTCGCGGCGGTTGCGGCGGTTCCGGCGGCTGCCGCCGTCGGAATCGTCGTTGTCGCGGCTGTCATCGCGACGGGCACCGTCACGCTGGCCGGCGTCACGGCTGCCCGCGTTGTCGCGGCCACCTTCGGTGGTCTCCCGGGCAGTGGTGTCACGAGCCGTGGTTTCACGAGCCGTGGTTTCACGGGCTGCGGTGTCACGGGCGCCACGGCTGCGGCCACTCTCACGGCGGTCAGCACGCTGGCCGTCGCCGGATTCTGCGCCCTGGGAATCAGCACGCTGGGTTTCGGTGCGGTCAGCCTGGCGCTGTTCAGCCGCGGGCTGCTCGGCCGGAGCCTCAGCGGCTTCTGCCTGCGTTGACGTGGCGGCCGCATCGCCGCGGCGGCGGTTGCGGGTACGCGGCTGGCGGCGTTCGCCTTCAACGGCGGCCTCAACAGGCGCCGTCGCCGGAGCCTCAACGGGTGCGGCGGCCGGAGCTTCGGCGGCTGCTGCCGCGGCAGGTGCCGCAACTACTCCGTCGCTGACAGCGCGGCGGCTGCGTCCACGGCCACGGGCACGGGTCCCCTCAGCGGCCGGGGCCTCCGAGGTTTCGCTTGCGGCGGCCACCGGTGCGGCAGCTGCAGGGGCTACGTGGTTTTCGGTCGCCTTCTCGGCAGCCTTGGCCGGGGCCTTGCTGGCTGACGTGCCAGCGCGATGGGCGGAAATGGCGGTCACCAGATCCCCCTTACGCATGCGCGATCCACCGGAAATCCCCAGCTGGCTGGCAAGTGCCTGCAGCTGGGCGAGCTTGAGGCCGGCGAGGCCACTGCTCTTGGCGGGTGCGGCCGTTGACGATCCGGCAGCAGAAGTTGATGGTTCCACAGCTGAAGACAGCTCAGTGGTTTCGGTCACGAAGGATCCTTCCCCCTCGACGGCGTCCAGACTGGGAGCTGGACGCGATGATTTGATCTGGGCTGCAGTTCAGATCTGCAGCCGCATTTTCGGTCTTGCCGGTTGGATTTCGGCCAGCAGGGCCGGATACTGATTCACCTCACGCACCGATTAATGGCGGGGCGCTGGGCTGACGGTTCAGGGGCAGACAATTTAGCTGCAGATTCCTGCGACAGACCAAGCAGGTGGCACCGGAAAATATTGCGCAGTAGGAGATCACTGACAACTGAATGCAGCTGCCGATCAGATAGGCGGAATTACCGCCGGTGCAAGTCCACCTTAGCACCTTCGACGTCCACTGCCAGCTTCAGCACGCGCCAGCCGATGCCCGGCGTGTTCGACTCTGTAAAGGACGCAATAAACCCAAGGACCTCGGCGGCTTCGGCTTCGCCGTCGGCGAGAACCAGGACCGTAGGTCCGGCACCCGAAACCACGGCCGCGTGGCCCGCGTTGCGCAGTGCCGTGATGAGGGACGCGCTGGGCCGCATCGCCTCGGCCCGGTAGCTCTGGTGCAGGTAATCCTCCGTGCCTGCGTGCAGGAACTCGGGCTTCTGCGTCAGCGCATGGATCAGCAGCGCCGCCCGGCCGGAGTTCATGGCCGCCGCATGATGGCCCACAGACGCCGGCAGCAGAGCTCGCGCTGCCTCGGTGGACAATTCGAAATCGGGGACGGCCACGATGGGAATCACGGAACCGGCCACGGTAGCGCACGTGCTGCTGTACTGGTCACTGTCCTGCCATGACAGCGCCAGTCCGCCGAAAATCGCGGGCGCGACGTTGTCCGGATGGCCTTCCATCTCGCTGGTCAACTGCAGGATCCAATCCCGCCCGCGACGCGCCGCTTCGGGCACCATCGCATTGGCGGCCGAGACGGCCGCCACCACTGCCGACGCCGATGATCCCAGGCCCCGGCCATGGGGGTTGACGTTCGTCGCCGTGATCCTGAGGCCGCCGTGCCGGTATCCGAGCCGGGAAAAGGCAGCCTCCATCGCCCTGACCACCAGGTGACTGGCGTCCTGCGGCAGCGTGTCCGCCCCCTCGCCGCTGAGCTCGAAGACGAGCTCAGCGGATTCGAGGCTTTCCACCGTCAGGGTGTCGTGCAGTGCAAGGGCGAGGCCCAGGCTGTCGTAACCCGGTCCAAGGTTGGCACTGGTGGCCGGGACCCTGACGGTGACGCGCTGACCTGCCTCGATGACGGGCAGGTCAACGGCGGTGGGCGAGGTGGTTTCCAAGGCTACTTTTCTTCCAGTCCCAGTTCAGCAGCGACTGTCACGACGTCGTTCGAGACCTTGACCGGCTGCACTTCACTGCCGTCCTCGGTCCGGAGGGCCCACTGGGGGTCCTTGAGGCCGTGGCCGGTCACGGTGATGACGATGGTCTTGCCGGTCGGAACTTCACCGGCGGCGTGCTTCTTGAGCAGGCCGGCCACACCGGCGGCGGAGCCGGGCTCCACAAAAACGCCTTCGCGGGCGGACAGCCAGCGGTGAGCATCCAGGATCTGTTCGTCAGTCACGGAGTCGATGAATCCGCCGGACTCGTCACGTGCCGCGATGGCACCGTCCCAGGACGCCGGGTTGCCGATCCGGATGGCAGTGGCGATGGTGTCCGGCTCCGTGATGGGGTGCCCCGCCACGAACGGTGCCGCGCCTGCGGCCTGGAAGCCCCACATCTGCGGGGTCTTGGTGGACACGGCGGGCAAGGTTCCGGCCGTGTCGGATTCGAACGGCGCCGAGTACTCCTTGTAGCCCTTCCAGTACGCCGTGATGTTGCCGGCGTTGCCTACGGGCAGGACGTGGATGTCCGGAGCATCGCCGAGCGAATCAACAATCTCAAACGCGCCCGTCTTCTGGCCCTGGATGCGGGCCGGGTTCACGGAGTTGACCAGGAACACCGGATAGGACTCCCCCAGCTTCCGTGCAATGTCCAGGCAGTTATCGAAGTTGCCGTCCACCTGGAGCAGCGTGGCGCCGTGCGCGATGGCCTGGCTCAGCTTGCCCATGGAGATCTTGCCTTCGGGGACCAGCACGGCGCATTTCAGTCCCGCTGCCGTGGCGTAGGCCGCGGCGGAAGCTGAAGTGTTGCCAGTGGACGCGCACACCACAGCCTTGGCGCCGGATGCAACGGCGGCCGTCATGGCCATGGTCATGCCGCGGTCCTTGAACGAACCGGTGGGGTTCATCCCCTCGACCTTCAGGTACACCGTGGAGCCGGTGAGCTCGGAGAGTTTCTGCGCGTGGACCAGCGGGGTGCCGCCTTCTCCCAGCGTGATGACCCTTGTGGATTCCGTTACGGGCAGACGGTCAGCGTATTCGCGGATAACGCCGCGCCATTGGTGAGCCACTTAGACTCCTTCTACCCGCAGAACGGATGTTACTGAATTGATGACGTCCAGGCCCTTGACGGCCTCGACGGTGGCTGCGAGGGCAGCCTCTGATGCGCGGTGGGTAACGATCCGCAGTTCGGCCGACTCCACGTTGGACTCTGCGTCCCGGTGGATGGTCTGCCGCATGATTTCGATGGAGACGCCATGCTCCGCAAAAAGCTGGGCGATCCGGGCCAGCACGCCGGGCTGGTCAGCCACATCCAGGCCGATGTAGTAGCTGGTCATGACCGCGTCGATGGGCAGCGCCGGGACGTGGCCCGTGGTGGTCTCCGTGCGTCCGGGGCCACCCAGCACAATGCGGCGGGCGGCCGAAACGAGGTCACCCAGCACGGCGGACGCCGTCGGAGTTCCGCCGGCACCCTGGCCATAGAACATCAGCTCGCCGGCGTTTTCCGCCTCAATGAAAACCGCGTTGAACGCGCCACGAACGGCGGCCAGCGGGTGCTCGCGCGGCAGCAGCGTGGGGTGCACGCGCACGGAAACGCCTTCGCCGCCGTCGGCATCCGTGAGCTTTTCAGCGATGGCCAGCAGTTTGATGACAAATCCGGCGTCCTTGGCTGCGGCGATGTCCGCCGCGCTGACGGACGTGATGCCTTCACAGTGGACGTTCTCCAGGGCGAAGCGGGTGTGGAACGACAGCGACGCGAGAATGGCGGCCTTGGAGGCGGCGTCGTGGCCTTCGACGTCGGCGGTGGGGTCCGCTTCCGCGTAACCGAGCCGCTGGGCCTCTGCGAGGGCGTCCGCAAACTGGGCGCCGGTGGAGTCCATCTGGTCCAGGATGAAGTTGGTGGTGCCGTTGACGATACCCAGCACGCGGGTGATGCGGTCTCCGGCCAGGCTGTCCCGGATGGGGCGCAGGATGGGGATGGCACCGGCTACGGCGGCTTCGTAGGACAGCTGCACGCCGGCCTTGTCGGCCTCTTCGTAGAGGGTGGGGCCGTCCTGGGCGAGCAGGGCCTTGTTGCCGGTGACAACACAGGCGCCGTTGCGGAGCGCGGAGAGGATCAGCGTGCGGGCAGGCTCGATCCCGCCCATGAGCTCGATCACCAGGTCGGCGTCCTTGACCAGGGTGTCGGCGTCGGTGGTGAAGAGGTCCTGCGGCAGGTCCACATCCCGCTTGGCATTGACGTTGCGCACCGCGATGCCGCTGAGCTGCAGGCGGGCCCCGGTACGGGCGGCAAGGGCGTCGGCGTCCTCAATGAGAATCCGCGCAACCTGGGCCCCAACGTTGCCACAGCCCAGCAGGGCTACTTTCAGGGTTCGCAATTCAGTCATTCGGCACTCCCATGTCGCGGTTAAGCAGATCTTCTTCGGTTTCCCCGCGGACAATCAGCCGGGCAGATCCGCCGCGCACCGCGACAACGCCCGGCCGGGCCAGATAGTTGTAGTTGCTTGACAGGGCCCAGCAGTAGGCGCCGGTCCCCGGTACAGCAAGCAGATCACCGGCTGCCACGTCCTCGGGCAGATATACATCTCTAACAACTATGTCGCCGCTCTCGCAATGTTTGCCCACCACGCGGGACAGCTGCGGGGACGCGGCGGACGTGCGGGAGGCCAGAATCGCCGAATAATCCGCGTCGTAGAGCACCGGGCGGGCGTTATCGCTCATGCCGCCGTCCACTGACACATAGCGGCGCGGATGCGTAACGTTCTCCTGGCCCGCTTCGCCGGCCGGAGCGTCCACCCGCACGGTTTTCAGGGTGCCCACCTCGTACAGCGTGAACGTGGTGCTGCCCACGATCGCGCGTCCGGGTTCGATCGAAATCCGGGGAGCGGTGATGCCCAGCTCAGCACACGTGGAACGCACGACGGCGGCCATCGCCTGCGCGACGTCAGCTGCGGGGCGCGGGGTGTCCACCGGGGTATAGGCAATGCCGTAGCCGCCGCCGAGGTCCAGCTCGGGCATCACGATGGAGTACTTTTCCTGCATGGCAGCGTGGAAGCGCAGGAGCTTCTGCGCGGCGAGTTCAAAGCCGTCCGGCTCGAAGATCTGCGAGCCGATGTGGCAGTGCAGGCCCAGCAGGTCGATGCCGGCGTAGCCCGTGGCCGCAGCCACAGCTTCCTCCGCTGCTGACAGTCCGGCCTGCTCGGTGGAATCCCCGGCCATGGAGAGGCCGAACTTCTGGTCCTCGTGGGCGGTGGCGATGAACTCGTGGGTGTGCGCGTGGACGCCGGGAGTCAGGCGCAGCATAACGTTGGCAATTTCGCCGCGGTCCGAGGCGATTTTGGCAACGCGGTCCAGTTCGTCGAGGCTGTCCACCACGATGCGTCCCAGCTTCATATCCAGCGCGCGGTTGATCTCGGCGTCGGATTTGTTGTTGCCGTGCAGGCCCAGGTTTTCGCCCTTGATGCCGGCCCGGGCCGCCACCGCGAGCTCGCCGCCGGAACAGGTGTCCAGCCGGAGTCCTTCGTCTGCCACCCAGGCGGCTACGGCGGTGCACAGGAAGGACTTGCCCGCGTAGTAGACGTCCACTCCCCCGCAGATGTCGGCAAACGCGGCATCAAAGGCGTCCTTGAAGGAACGTGCGCGGGCCCGGAAGTCTGTCTCGCTCATCACAAAGAGCGGCGTGCCGAACTGCGCCTTGAGCTCGCTGACGGCGATGCCATCGATGGCGAGCTCACCGGCGTCGTTCTTCCGCACATCCTGCGCCCACATGAGCTCGTGGAGCGCATTCAGGTCCGCGGGAACGGCGAGCCACTCGGGAGCCAGCGGGGATCCGCTGTTGGTGTCCTGTGCTGACACCTTCTGCGTCGAAGTTTCCTGTGCCGACATCAGTTTCACATCCGTTCCGGTGCGGACACGCCCAGCAGGTCCAGTCCGTTGGCCAGCACCTGGCTGGTGGCGTCGTTCAGCCACAGGCGGGTGCGGTTGACATCGGTGACGGCTTCGTCGCCCTGTGGGGCAACACGGCAGGCGTCGTACCAGCGGTGGTAGGCGCCGGCAATTACCTCGAGGTGGCGGGCCACGCGGTGGGGTTCACGCAGTTCGGCGGCTTTGGCCACGATCGAGGGGTAGCTGCCCAGGTAGGAGAGCAGTTCGTTTTCCGTGGCGTGATCCAGAAGTGAAGCATCGAACGCGCTCCGGTCCACGCCGGCAGCCACGGCGTTGCGGGCGGTGCCACGGGACCGGGCGTGGGCGTACTGGACGTAGAACACCGGGTTTTCGTTGCTGTGCTTCTTCAGGAGATCGGGATCCAGGGTGAGCGGGGAATCTGCCGGGAAGCGGGCCAGAGAATAACGAACAGCGTCCTTGCCCAGCCAGTCGATGAGGTCCTTGAGCTCGATGATGTTGCCAGCCCGCTTGGACAGCTTGGCGCCATTAACGGACACCAGCTGGCCGATCAGCACCTCGATGTTCACATCGGGATCATCGCCCGCGCAGGCCGCAATGGCCTTGAGGCGGTTGATGTAACCGTGGTGGTCGGCCCCCAGGAGGTAGATCTTTTCGGTAAAGCCGCGGTCCTTCTTGGACAAGTAGTAGGCGGCGTCCGCGGCAAAGTACGTGGGTTCGCCGTTCGCGCGGATCATCACGCGGTCCTTGTCGTCCCCGAAGTCGGTGGTGCGCAACCAGACCGCACCGCCGTCGTCGAACACGTGGCCCTGCTCGCGAAGGCGGGCCACGGCACTTTCGATGTGGCCGGCGTCGTGCAGTTCCTGCTCCGAGAAGTAAACGTCAAACGCAACGCCGAAGTCGGCGAGCGTGTCCTTAATGTCCTTCATCTGTGCCTTGTAGGCAGCGGCGCGGATGACGGGAAGGGCGGCGACCTCGGTGAGTTCGCGGATGTCGGGGTGCTGGGTGAGGACGTCGTGGCCGAGGTCTGCGATGTACTGGCCCGGGTAGCCGCCGTCCGGCACCGGAAGTCCGTGCAGCCGCGAGTAAACAGAGTTCGCGAACACGTTCATCTGCGAACCGGCGTCGTTGATGTAGTACTCGGCGGTGACCTCCGCGCCCGAAGCACGCAGCACGCGGGCGATGGCGTCGCCCAAGGCGGCCCAGCGGGTGTGGCCGATGTGCAGCGGACCAGTGGGGTTCGCCGACACAAATTCCATGTTCACCACGTGACCGGCGAGCGTGGTGGTGGTGCCGTAGTCCCGTCCGGCTTCCACGATGGCCTTCGCCAGGGCACCCGCCGCGGCGGCGTCCACGGTGATGTTCAGGAAGCCGGGGCCAGCAATATCCACGGCAGCGACGCCGTTGATGGACTTCAGCCGGGCGCTCAGGACGGTGGCGAATTCGCGCGGGTTGGTGCCGGCCTGCTTGGACAGCTGGAGGGCGATGCTGGTGGCCCAGTCGCCGTGCTCCCGGTTCTTCGGTCGCTCCACGCGCACCTCATCAGGGACAGCTGATGCGGAAAGCGCGATTTCGCCAGCGGCGACGGCGTCTTTCAGGCAGGCGGATATGGCGAGGGAGAGTTCTTCGGGAGTCACCCCTCTAGCCTACCGGGGGCCGCCACTGGGACGAATTTGGGGGTGATGCGTGACTGTTTCCGCACAACTTTTCCTCACAGCGGACGCACTGCTGATTCACAGGGTGAACCATTACGCTGAATCCGACGTTGAGTACACGTAAGCACCCAGCCCACGAAACGAGCCCCATCATGAGACCGTCAGTCCGCGAAAGTGTTTTCGTCGGCATCGCCGGCCTGTCCCTCGCTGGAACGGTGGCCGGCTGCGCGCCGTCGGCCACGCCTGCGGCGCCCGCTGCGACTTCCGACAGTATGTCCGGCGCCACCACGGCCCCTTCCGGCACGGCATCATCGCTGGCCAGCAGCGCCTCCCTCTACCAGGACGGCACGTACAGCGCTGACGGCACCTATGTTTCCCCCAACGGCACCGAAACCGTGGGGGTTGAGCTGACGCTCGCCGCAGGCACGGTCACGGCCGTGAACATCACCCAGCACCCCTCGAACCCGAACACGCGGAAATTCCAGGGAGAATTCGCCGGCGGGATCGCAGCGCAGGTTGTGGGCAAGAGCATCGACGAACTCAACGTCTCCAAGGTGGCAGGATCCTCGCTCACCAGCGGCGGCTTCAACCAGGCCCTGGACAAGATCAAGGCCGAGGCCCAGTAGGCCGTGCCGAACCCGGAGGGCTTCCGCTTCGACGGGATCGGAACCCGTTGGGAAATCTCCACCCCCCGTCCGCTTGATGCCAGCGTCCGTGCCCGGCTGCTCGCCTTGGTGGAGCGGTACGACGGCGACTGGTCCCGGTTTAGGTCCGATTCGACCGTCGGTGCCATGGCCCGCCAGCCCGGGCGGTATGAGCTGCCGCCGGAAGCGGCGGACCTTGGCCGGCTGTACCGCTCGCTGTATGACATCACCGGCGGTGCAATGACGCCGCTGATCGGCGGCAGCCTGGAGCGCCTCGGGTACGACGCCGACTATTCCCTGCGGCCTGCGGGGTCCGCGCTTCCGGCACCCCGCTGGGAGGACGTCCTGGCGTGGGACGGGAGTGTGCTGACCACCTCCGCTCCCCTGGTCCTGGACATCGGTGCCGCCGGTAAGGGGCAGCTGGTGGACCTTCTCGCCATTGAGCTGCGGTCCTGCGGCGTGGACTCCTTCGTGATTGATGCCAGCGGCGACCTGCTGCACCGCGGTCCTGATCCGGTGTCCGTGGCGTTGGAGCACCCGTACGATCCTGCGAGGGCCATCGGGACCGTGCCGCTGGCAGGCGGCGCCTTGTGCGCATCAGCTTCCAACCGACGGGCATGGGGCGACGGCCTGCACCATGTGCTTGATGGCACCACCGGGCTGCCCGTCAGCACGGCGGTAGCCACGTGGACCATGGCGGAAAGCACCATGGTTGCTGATGCTCTGGCCACCGCCCTGTTCTTTGTTCCGGGCAGCGAGCTGGAACAGAGTTTCGATTTTTCCTGGCTGACGGTTTTTTCTGATGGAAGTGCTGCCTACTCGGCCGGATTTGAAGGGACACTGTTCTCATGAGCCCCGTTGACGCCCCCAAGGCAACTGCCGTTTTCACTGCCGGCCGGCTGGGCACCCTGTTGGGCAAGTACACGATGTACCGGCTGATCCTGCTGGTGCTGGCAGCCCTTGCCGCATACAGCCTCCTGCTCAATGCCCTTGGCTGGCTCACGTTCGGCATCCCGCAGATGCTCGTCCACTTGGTGCTGTGCCTTGGCCTGACCTACGTGTCCAACCGCGCGCTGGCTGCCCTTTTCCACGTCCGCCCCCATTCCGAATCGTCGCTGATCACCGGCCTGCTGCTGTATTTCCTGTTCTGGCCCTCCTTTATGCCCCTGGATGTGGCGGGAGTGGCCCTGGCCTGTGTGCTGGCCTCCGCCTCGAAATACGCACTGGCCTGGCGTGGCCGGCACATCTTCAACCCCGCCGCCGCCGGGGCGTTTGTCACTGGGCTGACGGGGCTGAACATCGCGACGTGGTGGGCGGCGACCCCCGCCATGCTGTGGCTGCTGGTCCCGGGCGTCCTCCTGGTGCTCTACCGGACGCGTAAGTTGCTCATGGCGGCCGTGTTCCTTGTGGTTGCCACATCAATTGTGAGCGCTGAGCTGCTGCAGGCAGGGCTTACCCTGGGCAGCGCACTCTGGCAGGCCCTGGCGCAACGGCCGCTGCTGTTCTTCGTCGGCTTTATGCTGACGGAGCCGCTCACCCTCGCTCCGCGCCGCTGGCAGCAGCTCGCGCTCGCCGCACTGGTTGGTGTGGTGTTCGCAGTGCCGTACAACTTCGGTTTCATCGCCAACTCGCCGGAGCTGGCCCTGCTGGTCGGCAACCTGCTGGCGTTCCTTGTGGGCCAGCGCGGCGGGCTCAGGCTCCGGTTCGCTGGCTCCCGTCCTCTGACGCCCAGCACCACAGAGTTCGCCTTTGAACCGTCCCGGCCCGTCCGGTTTGTGCCGGGACAATACATGGAACTGGATCTGCCGCACGCCAAGTCCGACGGTAAAGGCCGACGCCGGGTGTTCAGTTTGACGAGTGCCCCCGGTTCGGAGACGGTGAAGTTTGGCGTCCGGACGGCGGAGCCCCTGTCCGCGGCGAAGAAAGTCCTGCTGGATCTGAAGCCTGGTGATGAGGTGGCCGCCACCTCCGTGGGCGGAGATTTTGTCCTGCCCCGCGACCCCCAGGCCCCCGTCCTCCTGATCGCCGCGGGCATCGGCATCACGCCCTATCTTGCCCATCTGGCTTCCAGCGCCGCGCAGGACCGGGACGTGGTTCTCCTGCTGCTGGCGCGCAATCCTGCCGAAATTGCCTACGCGGCCGAGCTGCAGGCGTCCGGGGCGCGCATCCTGGCACGCCTCGCTGACGGTTCGGTCCCGCCGCCGTTCATCACCGATGCCGGGACACTGCTGTCCGGGGGCGCCGCCCCCGGCGCACGGCTGGACGGAGTCTCCTTGAAGGCCCTCGTCCCCGACATTGCCGGCCGCGCTGTCTACATCTCCGGGTCCCCCGCCAGCGTCTCCTCGCTGCGCCGTGCGGCCAGGAACGCGGGCGCACGGCGCGTGCACGTGGACTCTTTTTCGGGCTACTGACGGGAGCCGTTTTTCCTTGCAGGCACCTTCCTGCTAAGCTCTAGGACGTCCCGCTGGCAACGGCAGGATCCCTGGATTGCCCTCGTAGCTCAGGGGATAGAGCGTCTGCCTCCGGAGCAGAAGGTCGTTGGTTCGATTCCAATCGAGGGCACCGACAAATACCCCGCCACTTCAAGGAAGTGGCGGGGTATTTGCTTGCCTTCTTGACAGCGCCCGATGCTTATGCATTAGGTCCGATGACCGGCGTTTCCCAGCGTCGATGTACCTTTTATGTCACCTACGATGGCAGCGTGGCCGGCGCGTCCAAGGTGTCGACGCCCGCGCCGACCGTCACGCTGCTTTGACTTTCGTGGCTGGCAAGCAAGGCTGCTCCAGGCCACTGGGGCGGGGCGGAAGTAACATCCATCCGCGGCTTGGCGGAGGACACCGGGGCCGCTCACGGCGAAGGGCCCCATCCTGGCACCCTTCGTGGCAATCGTGTGCCCGGAGTCCCGGCACGTGAGGATGTCCGATGTTCTCGGCTGCTCATCTGCCCAGCGCAGGTGGGTCCACGGCCCTAGGCAGCCACGGAGGGCCATGGGGTGGGTACCCCCCCGAACCGTTCAGTTCCCCCTGCCGGGTTCGCTCGTTCCGACAGCGGCCGTAAGTTCGCTTGGTATGTGCTTGCACGTCTTTCGGACTGCCGCTGATGTCATCCCCCGGGCTGAGCCCCCGCAGCCGACCCGCGGATAGACTCACAGTCAGCATCTGTCGACACATTTTGGGGAACAGCCATGAGCGAAGCACTGGTCCACATCGACGGTTTCAGGATGGATTTCGGGGACAAGACTGTCATCCGGGATTTGTCTTTCGACGTGGCCCGGGGTGAGACGTTCGGGTTCCTGGGGAGTAATGGGTCCGGGAAGACCACGACCATCCGGGCGCTGCTGGGCATCTACCAGCCCACCGGCGGGACCCTGCACATCAACGGCCGGCCGTTCAAACCTGAGGACGGCGACCGGCTCGGCTACCTCCCGGAGGAACGCGGACTGTACAAGAAGGAAAAGGTCATCGACATCATGACCTACTTCGGCCGGCTCAAAGGCATCGACCGGCACGCCGCCAAGGCCTGGTCACTGCAGTATCTGGACCGGGTCGGCCTGCCGGACAAGGCCGGTATGCAGCTGGATAAGCTGTCCGGCGGGCAGCAGCAGAAGGTCCAGCTCGGCGTGACGATCATGAACGAGCCCGAGCTGCTGATCCTGGATGAGCCGACCAAGGGCTTTGACCCGGTCAACAGGCGCCTGTTGATGGACATCATCGCCGAACAGAAAACCAAGGGCGCGACCGTCGTGATGGTCACGCACCAGATGGAGGAAGTCGAACGGCTCTGTGACCGGGTGATCCTGCTCAAGAACGGCACCGCCGAGGCGTACGGCACCATCGATGAGGTCCAGAACCAGTACGGCGGCCGGGTCGTCCGTCTCAAACACACCGGTCCCGTCCCGCCCTCGCCGCGGTACCCGGTGACCATGAGTGAGACGAACTACTCCGAACTCTCCATCACCGACGACACAGACGAAGCGGACATCCTCAAAAACCTCATCAACGCCGGCGTCACGGTCCGCGGCTTCACCACCACCAAGATCTCGCTTGAGGAGATCTTCATCCGCGTCTACGGCGACCAGAACAGACCCGACGCGGCCACCTACCAGACGGCAGAGGTCTAGGCACATGGCACAGCACAACCTCGGCACCGTCGTCAGCTTCGAATTCCTCCGCACCATCAGCAAGAAACGCTTCTGGGCCGGCACCCTCGCCGTGCCCGTGATCATGGCCGTCATCTTCATCCTGATCTACATCAGCAACAGCTCCACCGCATCCGCCGCCGACGCCCAGGAGAACGCCCAGTTCTCCATCTCCTACACCGACGCCTCCGGCCTCATCACCCCCGAACAAGCCGAACTCTTCAAAGCCACCCAGGCCGCCTCCCCGGAGCAGGGTGTCGAGGCGGTCCGGGCCGGGAGCGTCGATGCGTACTTTGCGTTCCCCGCCAACCCGGCAAGCACGGAGGTGAAGGTTTACGGCGCCGACCAGGGGATCTTCGAGAACAACAAATACTCCGCCGTCGCCGAAGCCATGCTCACCCAGGCCGTGAACGCACAAATCGGCTCCCCAGAACTGTCCACCCTCGCCGCCGGCAAGGCGAGCATCGACGTCACCACTTTCAAGGACGGCCAGGAAGCCGGCGGGTTCAACGCCGCACTCCCACCGCTGGCCTTCCTGGTCATCTTCTACGCCCTGATCATCCTGCTCGCCGGACAGATGCTCAGCTCCACCCTCGAAGAGAAGGAAAACAGGGTCACCGAGATGATCCTGACCACCCTGAACCCCACCACCCTGATCAGCGGGAAAGTCCTGGCCCTCTTCGGTGTCGGAGCCGTCCAGATCCTGGTCTTCGCGTCCCCGTTCATCATCGGCTACCTGTTCTTCCGCGAACAGGTCAGCATCCCCGACTTCGACCTCACAGCCCTGCTATTTGAACCGGTCCCGATGATCATCGGGCTCCTGCTCCTGATCGGCGGGTTCACCCTCTTCACCACCACCCTCGTGGCAATCGGCGCCGTCATGCCGACCGCCAAGGAAGCCGGAAACTTCATGGGCGTCATGATGGCCCTGATCTTCGTACCCTTCTACGCGATCTCCCTGATCTTCTCCAACCCCCAAGCACTCATCGTCCAGGTCTTCACCTACTTCCCCTTCTCCTCCCCCGTGACCGCCATGCTCCGCAACGGACTCGGCTCCCTCAGCCTCTGGGAAGCAGCCATAGTCATCGCCATCCTCTTCATCGGGTCCGCCATCATGTTCCGCCTCGCCGTCAGACTCTTCCAATACGGATCCATCTCCTACACCTCCAAAGTCAACATCAAAACGGCGCTCAGCAGCCAACCTCGCGCCCCAAAAGCTGCCGACAAGTCCATAAGCTGAACCGTTGTTTCATGTTGGTGTCAGCTTTAGGTCAGGAGGGGTGTACTAGCCTGGCTAGAATGCAGGGGGCGGCGCAGCCTCGCAAGTTCGTTTCTTTCGATCTGTGCCGAATCAATTAGAGCTCTAGAGGTCTATGACCACTCGTTATCAAGGGGAGTTATGGTGGAGACGCGAGAGGCCATTGAAGTTCTACCATCGGCAGCGCGGCTGGTGGGAAGCCTGAGGGACGTTGGCTACTCGTTTCGGGGCGCGGTAGCAGACCTTATTGACAACAGCATCTCAGCCAATGCGAGCAGAGTGTCCATAACCATGTCTTGGAACGGGGCCGACTCGTTCATTCGCATCACCGACAACGGCCACGGAATGGGCCCGGACCGGATTACTGAGGCCCTTCGATTCGGATCAGACCGCGAATACAAGAGAGACGATCTTGGAAAGTTCGGTTTAGGACTCAACACTGCAAGCCTCTCGCAGTGCAAACAATTCTTGGTGTCATCGAAGTCAGAGGTCGACGGAGAAGGCATCCATGCTCGTGGGTTCGATGTGGATCTCATAAATGAGCGCGATGCTTGGCTCATCGAATCGATACCTGAAGAAGAACTCCCCTTGGAGTCGCTAGAAACATTGACTGGTGGCAGCGGCACATGCGTTGTCTGGTCGAAGTTGGACCGCATCTTGGGAGATCACTTTCAAGATACGGCAAAAGCCAAGGACAGATTTTTCGATCACGCTGAGGACTTAGAACGACATCTTGGCATGGTCTTTCACAAGTTCCTCGAGGGGACAGCCGCGAGTCGCTTGGGTCAAACTCTGGAGATCTCGATCAATGGACGACCGATTGAGCCCTGGAATCCCTTTGCTCCACAGGAGCAAGCCACACAACAATTCAGTGATGACCAATTTGACGTGGCCGCCTCCGGAACTTCGGGAACAGTTCGGGTGACTGCCTACGTACTCCCTCGTAAGGATGAGTTCTCCTCCGACAAGGAGTTCGAGAGACTCTCGGGCCCGTCGAAGTGGAATCAGCAGCAGGGCTTCTACGTTTACCGATCTGACAGAATGATCCAATCAGGCGGTTGGTCTCGGCTAGGCGCAGCAGACGAACACACCAAGCAGGCACGGGTCGCCCTCGAATTTTTCCCGGAGTTGGATCCTGCCTTCGGCATCAACATTTCCAAGATGAGTGTCGCTCTCCCGGGGTCCTTGCGTGAAATTTTGAGGCCCAAAGTAGCGTCCTTGCGGGGACATGCCAAACGGTCATATGGTCAGGCGTCAGCCAAGAAGAATGGGGCCAAGAACAATCCCGGCTCGGAGTCGAATGGCGAAGTTCAGAGAGGGAAACTGGATGTCGCACCACCGAGGCAGCCGAATTCCAGTTTTGGAACTGTGCCGACAGGCACAGATGAATCAGCAGGAGGTGCCATCATCGTTCCATGGCCCCCTGCCCCGATACCGCCCCCGCAGCGAATTGTCCATACACGCCGCACATGCTTGGAGAGAGCAGCCGAATCCGCAGGAGAATCCGCAGCCCTCCGTAAAATTATTGATGCCCTCATATCTGATAATCCAGGAGTAGCCCATGAACTCGGTTGGTAACCCAGAAGTCTATCGAGAACAGGCTCACGTGGTCCGGGGTTATTCTGCGACGACGGGCACCAGCATTGAGGAGGCCATCAATATGATGTACCCCGCAATTCGCGAGGGGATATTGGCCTACTTTGCAGCCGAGCAGAAAGTAATCACCTTTGCTAAACCGGGGGCCGTAGTAGTTCCAGGCGGGCCGCTTCCTTGGATCAAGGACTACGACCCTAGCAGCGGTTACCTGTGGAGTACATTAAACCGCTACCTCAGTACACGCAAGCACTGGCATAGCGATACGGTTGACGATTTGGATCTCTGGTCCACCAAGATCTTGTCGTACATCGAGGACCCTAAAGACGGGGCACCCTATGCAAAAGATGACTTCCGCGTTGCCGGACTGGTGCTTGGGTACGTTCAGTCTGGAAAGACCGCCAACTTCACAGCTCTCATCGCGAAAGCCGTCGATCGTGGGTACAAACTCGTCATCGTTCTATCCGGCATTCATAACTCGCTGAGAGCGCAGACCCAGCGCAGACTGGACTTGGAACTCGGTCTGGTTGACGATCCTCGAGGTGTCGGAAAGGCTCCGAGGGAATACGCAATGTGGAACATTACCCAGTCGACGACGACAGGGGACTTCAAACCTGGAACCGACGCCGCTCCTCTTCGTACAGGCATGCCGGGACTAATGGTGGTCAAAAAGAACGCCACAGTTCTCAATCGCGTCAACGAATGGCTTGATGATGACCTTACGGATCTGCCTGTTCTCATAATCGATGATGAATCTGACCAAGCTTCAATCGATACCAAATATGACAGTGCCTACTACTCGGACCTTAGCAGTGCGGACCAAGGCGACTTCGCCCCTGACAAGGAGTTGGACCCATCCACTATCAATGGGCTGATCCGGGAACTGGTTGGTAAATTCAAAAGAGTCTCCTACGTGGCATACACGGCGACACCATTTGCCAATATTTTCATCGATCCGAATGCAAGCACAACAACCCACGGTCAGGATCTCTACCCCAGCAATTTCATTATCAGCCTCCCGCGGCCTGGAGCTTACATTGGGGCTGAAAAGATATTTGGACGTCCTTCGATCGACGAGCAAGATGACCCCCTGCCCGGTTTGGACGTAATCCGGCACATACCGTTTGGTGAAGTCCCACTCCTCACACCAAAGCGGAAGGACGAGGCGGACTGGACGCCGATCGTCACGCCAACCCTCCGTCTCGCGTTATTGGATTGGATCCTCGCATCAGCTGCGAAGTCGGAGAGATTGGGCGGAGGCATGAGCAGCATGCTCATCCACACTTCTCACAAGACGGACTTGCAGAATCGGCTATTCGCTGAATTAACAACGCACATAAAGCGAATTAGGCAAGAATGGCTGTACGACGGCAAGAACCTACGTGAAACACTCCGCCAGCGGTGGGATGCGGACTTTGTTCCGGTTGTTTCTGCTTACGACCTCAACAACGTTCGAACTTTTGAACAAATCGAACCAGCGATTGATCAATTTTTCGAACATTCAAACTCCTTTGAATTGATTGCGCTGAACAGCACGAGCAAAGATACTCTGGATTATGAGAAAGACCCCAATCTGACAGTGCTACTGCTCGGCGGGAACCGCCTGAGCAGGGGCCTCACAATCGAGGACCTCACTGTTTCCTACTTCTGCCGCAATGCGAATAATTACGATACTCTGCTGCAGATGGGCCGCTGGTTTGGCTACCGGGCGAAGTACGCTGACTTGACTCGGCTCTGGACCACAAGGGACTTGGTGGCGAAGTTCCGTCATCTCTCGCTTGTCGAAGAGGAGCTCCGTGACGAAATCAAGATGTATGAGCGCGACAGGCTCACTCCCCGACAAATAGCACCCAAGGTTAGAACTCATCCAGCTATGCTCGCAACTGCAAGGAACCGGATGGGCAGTGCCGAACCCGTGCAGCAGACCTACTCTGGGCGCCAATTGCAGACGGTCCGATTCATGCTGCACAATACTGCTTGGCTCGAGAACAACTTGACTACAGCAAAAACACTTCTTAAGTCGCTCGGTGAACCACACCTCTTGCGAGGATCGGCCCAGCAACCAATCTGGCAGAATGTTCCGTGGGAATCAGTCGTTGGATTTCTTCAGAATTTCAATTCGGCACAGGAAGCGTCGTCATTTGATTCTGCAACTATCGCCGCCTACGTTCAGCAGATGGCCGCAGAGCACTCGGAGCTAACGCATTGGACAGTATCTGTCGTCCACAGTCAGTACGACCCTGAGAAATACCAGGTAGATTTCGGCAGCGACTTCCTCAGGCCGGTGACCGCAATGACGCGAAGCCGACTGAAGTCCGACGACTTGTCTGTTGGTGTCCTGATGAGCCCAGCGGTAGCGGGCAATTTCAGAGCCAGCGACGAGTCCGTCGGCCTCAGCAACGAACAAGTTGCAGCGGCCGAAGCGACCTTCATCAGGGACCAAGCACTGGCGACCGAGGGACAGTCAGGCATCACGATGGGATATGCACTCAGGGAGCAGCGCGATAATACGGAGGGCTTGCTGCTCATCTACCCGATAAGCCCCCTGTCGAGGGGAACGAGTCAGAATCGTCAAGATCTGTTCGACGAACCAAATGGCAAACCTCCGGTCATCGGCGTTGGCATCTCGTTGCCAACTACGCGAAATCTCACGTCGGTCCCGTACGTGCGAGGACGTTTGGCCCACAAACTTCCGGGTGAGGAGGGAGACGAATCCGATGACTGACGTCGACGAGCGCTGGGGTCAACTTCTTGTGCCTACCGATGCTCATCAGGGTTTCGAACTTGATCCAGGAACCGGCATATGGCTGTCATTGGATAGCGAGGGCCGACGCTGTGTTCTTCTTCGAAACGACACGACTCGCCCCAACGGAGATGTCTTCTTCGAAACAAAGGGCGTCGAAGCTTCCATAGAAGAACTACAGCTAACGGGTCATCCAACTAGCTCATTCATCGTTGTCGCGTGCCGTGACTACCGGTTTTGGGAGCCCTTTCTGGCTTTTGCTGAATCCATCCGCGAGGAACGCAGCCAGACTTCCGAGGACAACGTCGGGCTCACCCTGCGCGTTCTTAGGAAGTGGCAGTGGCTGTGGAAAGTGAATCCGTCGGACCTTAATGCTGACAGTGCGCTCGGCCTTATTGGCGAGCTATGGTTCCTCATCCGCTGGGCCGACATCTCGCGATCGTTAGAAGCTTGGTGCGGGCCGACTGGAAATGTCCACGACTTCGTCGGACAGGGAGTTTCAGTCGAGGTCAAGACTTCTCGATCCTCCGCCATACGGGGCCCAGTTCATCGGATCAACAGTCTCCAACAGCTCGCGCCGCTCGAGAATGGCGCGCTCTACCTCTTCAGTCTCGTCATAACACCTGACAATGCTGCAGGGAACACGCTGGGCAAGTTGGTAAGCATAGGACTAGACAAGCTTGAACGTGACCCGGCTCGACAGGATCTGTTCCTTTCTAAACTTTCCCAAATCGGGTGGGCAGCTGCTGTGAGCAAGGAATTCGATTTCCCGTTCCGAATCGTTTCGGAACAGCTTTATCACGTGAATGCTTCGTTCCCGGCACTGTCTTTAGCTTCCTTCCCTAACGGCCTCCCCTCAGCAGTTACGGCCGTTGGCTACACCCTTGACATGTCAGAGTGCACCGAATGGCGAGTCGCGGCCTCTGCCGAGGAAGGTCGGAGCTTGCTGGAGGGCCTGACGAGTGTTGATTGATTCGATTACCCTGCTCCGCGTCGACGAATCTATGACCACTTTGTGGGAAAACGGCCTCTGCCGGTTAACAGGCTCCGCCCACTACCGCCCCGGAACCTGGCAGTCTCGAATATCCGCTAAGCAGTTCAAGTGGTTAGCCACGGCTGCCCTCGAATTGGGAACGGACAGTTCGCGACATCCATCGGCGTCGCAGTCATTGATCATTACCGCCGACGGACGCGAGTGGCGAATTGAAGAGCATTCTGCTCCGGGCGACGCAAACTACTGGATCGTGGCCTCAATCATCGACGGAATCGTGAGCAAGGCGGCCTGGACGCCACTGGACCCTAGGGGGAGACAGGACTTCTACAGATATAGTCTCCAACCGTCTGTACATCTCTTGGCAGGTGATGCGAGTGCGGCGGGTCACGCCGTTGATGGAGGTGTATTCGTTCTGGCTGGAGCCTTGGCATCGACTTCGGAGGCCCCTTCTCTTCTTGGGAACTATAAGCGAATTCGTCGGGAGATGATTGACACGGACTCACTGCACTATGTGCGCGGACAACTTATCCTCACAGAACACGTGTACTTCGATTCCCCGTCCATGGCCGCATGTGTACTCACAGGTTCGACGTCCAATGGGCGTCATCTCTGGAAGACGCTAAACGGGGAACCAATCAGCGTTCTTCCTGGCTACTCAGACTATGCGTAGATAGCCTCCACGAGGGTGAAGCGATCCGCACGCCTAGGAAGCTGAAACAGCCACTTCGCTTGCTCGGGTGCCAGCGGCAACATATTCATTCGTCAGCTGGCCGCCATCCGCGGCCATATTTTGGGCTGCGTCACACAATGACTGGCTGTCTATGGTCTCATCGAGCACGGCCGCTGGGATGCGAAGTGTCGCTGCAACTTTCTCGGCGATTTGCGCCGCCAAAAGTGGAGGCACGGCGTTCCCGACCTGATGGTACTGCTGAGTCCGGGAGCCAGTAAAAAAATAGTTATCCGGAAACGTCTGCAACCGAGCAGCCTCCCGGACTGTCAGACTTCGCATTTGGCTCGGGTCTGGGTGGATATAGTAATGACCGTCCTTTGCGATGTGAGATACGACTGTCGTGGACGGCTTATCGGCCAACTGCACTCGGAATCTGTCAACGAATGGCGTGTTGGCCTTTCCGATGTTCTTGTGCTCTGGCTGCAAGCTGCCCGGCAGGTCATCCAGCTTCGGGGCCCGCCCTAGCCGCGCCGCCTCCGCCGCGAGAAAACCGTATCTCTTAATGTCTTCTGACATATGCGACCTGGTGTGATGAAGCGTTACACCGCCCACTTGCGGATCCAGTATCCACTTCTGATACGCGGACTCCGGCGCCGGCGCAACGTAATTGCCTAGGAACGGTCCACCCGGGATCAACTTCGTTGGTTTGACTAGCGCTGGTTCGGCGACGAATCCACGGCCGAGAATGGCAGTGACTTCGTGCGTCAATATTGTCCACGCCAGCGGGCTGTCTTCTCGAGCGGGAGAGATCGTTGAACGAAGAGATGGGAGGTCACTGATCGCGTCGCTTACGGTTACCTGGTCCTTAGGTTCCAAGAAGACTCGTGACGTCCGCTCCAACGCATCAGCACGGATCCCCAGAAGTATGACCCGATGGCGCTTCTGCGGGATCCCATAATCCTCTGCGTGGATGACGAAATCCCTTGGGTTCAGTTGACCAACGGGCTCATCGACAACAAGCGAACGAACCTCATATTCGACTCCCGGCGATGGCTCGGAAAGATCACTCATGATGAGATCGAAAGTCTGGTCGCCTTTGTTCGTTGAGGAAAGTAGGCCTTTGACGTTTTCCATCACAAAAACGGTCGGACGGAATTTTTCGATGATGTGAAGGTATTCCTTGTAGAGGAAATGCTTGTGATCGTTCTCAAACTCTTCGTCGTGTTTCCGCCTAGAGCGTCCGGCCAAGGAGTAAGCCTGACATGGAGGGCCCCCGATGAGTACCCAGTCATCTGTCGGAGAATCCAAGGACTCCGCCAAGGCGTTTCGGATGGTCCCGTCTACCAATGTCCGGTTATCTTCACCCAACTCGACGAGGTGGACTTCACTCCTCGCGCGGGCCAGCGCATCGCTGACTACGGGATCCGTCGAAAAATCCTCCCAGGGCAACTCCCCCTGGATGTACCTGTAGTAAGCCGAAGGTACTCCTGCCCCCCGTTTCATTATTCGGTAGGCAGTCCGAAGAAGCAGCGTTCCGTGAGCGTACTTGTTCATCTCAAAGGATGCGACTGTTGTGAAGACTGGGCGCCCGTCCTGCTCGCCGACGCTAGAGAACCCTTCGTTCAGGCCGCCGGGTCCGGCAAAGAGGTCAACTATCGGAATCATGGGCGCTGCTTTCAAAGTCAATCTCGCAAATATCTGTTCCTAAGTTACCAGGCAACGGCCGAAAGCCTTGTATCAGCACCAAGCTGGCATGCCGCGACGGAAGGTGGGCTCACGGCCTGCTTTTGACCGCTAACGGGGTCGTTGAAGGCTCGTGCAGTAAGCCAAGATGGCCATCGGTCCTGAATGACGGACACGGCCCTGCTGAGGAACTCCATGCTGGGGTGCCGCCGAACAGCCCGGATCCCTGCAGGCGAGCCTACGGCGAACATCCCCAAATGGTCGCTATCGCCGGCATCGACTCGATCGCCGGATCAAGCGGCTGCCCCGTTCGCTTCCTATCACTGCTCGCACGAGGACCTCACGGCCGGGTCGGATTCGCAGGAGCCGTCCGTGGCGCCCACTGCGGACCGTACTTCCGCTTTCTCACTGCTTGAGCGTGCGCAAAGTCGAACGAATGTCCGTCCTCACGAGTACACTGAAATAAATCGAACATATATTCGAATAAGGGTGTGTTGTGGGCGTTATTGTCGGTCCCCGCGTGATAGATGCGGGCGTGTCTTTGTTGTCGGTGCTGATCTCACCGGTGCCGGTGGCTGCTGGATTCCCGTCGCCGGCGCAGGACTATTTTGACGGCCGGATTGACCTGAACGTGCACCTGATCAAGGACATCACCAGCACGTATGTGGTGAGGGTGTCCGGGGACTCGATGGAAGGCGCCGGGATCAGCGACGGCGATGAACTGATCGTGAACCGGGCGCTGGAGCCGCGTGACGGGTGTGTGGTCGTCGCGGTCCTGGACGGGGAACTGACCATCAAGCGGCTGCGCATCACGCCAACCGGCGTGGTGCTACAGGCAGAGAATCCCGCCTACGCGGACATACGGGTACCGGCGCTCTCGGACCTGGTCATTTGGGGCGTGGCCACCAGGTGCCTTCACCATGTCTAGGCCGGCTGTGATGCGGAGGATGCAGCAGATCGCGCACGTGGACGTGAACTGCTTCTACGCGTCCGCGGAGCGGGCCTTCGACCCGTCTCTGGAGGGCCGGCCCGTGATTGTGCTGTCCAATAACGATGGCTGCGCCGTCACTCGCTCCCCTGAGGCCAAGGCCCTGGGCATCCCCATGGGCGAACCGTGGTTCAAGATCGCACCCCGGGCCAAGGAATGGGGACTCGTCGCGCTCTCCAGCAACTACGAGCTCTACGGGGACATCAGCGCCCGCGTGATGGAGCTCCTGGGCCGGTACTCGGCCTGGTTGGAGGTCTACAGCATCGATGAGGCCTTCCTCGGCGTCAAGGGAACCCCCGACGAACTCCTCACGCTCGGCCGGGCCATGAAGACGGCTGTCCGGCGGAACGTCGGCGTGCCCGTCTGCGTCGGGATCGCCGGCACCAAGACCCTGGCGAAGCTGGCGAACAAGTGGGCCAAGAACAACCCCGGCTTCGGCGGGGTCTGCCACTGGGACTCCGTCCCAGCCGCTGAGCGGGATTCCCTGATGGGGCGCCTGTCTGTGGTGGAGATCTGGGGCGTCGCGACCCGGCTGACCAAACGCCTGAACGTGATGGGTATTTTTTCGATTCTGGATTTGTCCCGGGCGGATCCGGTCATGATCCGGGACCGGTTCTCCGTGGTCATGATGCGCACCGTCCTGGAACTGCAGGGCACACCCTGCATCCCGATGGAGGAAGAACGGATCGGGAGGGACCAGCTGATCTTCTCCCGCTCCTTCGCCGCCCCCATCACCACCGCCGCCGGGATCCGGCAGGTTATGAGTGTGTACGGGCAGCAGGCCTCCGCCCGGCTGGCCAAACACGGTCTGCAGGCCAAAGTCCTCACCGCGTTCGCCGGCACCTCACACTTCAACCCCAAAGACACCTCCTACCCCTCCGTCTGCATCCCGCTGCCGATGCCCACCGCGGACCCGGTGATCCTGACCAAGGCCGCCCACGCCCTCCTCCCCTACATCAACGAGGGTGTCAGATACGCCCGTGCCGGGATCATGGTCACCGACCTCCGCCGCACCGGCAACCAGGCACCCCTTGCCCTGTTCGAGAACCCGCACGAGGAACGCCACGTCGGAACCCTCCTCGAAGACGTCACCCGCCGCTACGGCCGCGGCTCCATCGGCCTCGGCCACGCCGGCATCCGCGGCGGACCGGACTGGGCCATGAAACGGGACATGCTCTCCCCCCGCTACACCACCCACTGGGACGAACTCCCCCTCGTCAAGGCCGCCTAACCCCACCCGCACGACCGCACCGGCAAGTCAGCATCACGAAAGAACGAAATCATGACCATCACCCACGAAGCCCCCACCCAGACCACCGACGTCCAGGTCCGGCTCGACCCGTCAGGTAACCCCTTGGCCATCCGTCACGACGGACGGATCTGGCTGGTCGACCCCGCCACGGATTCCCAGCACTGGTACGGACGGGACGCCTGGTGGGACACCCGCCGCACCGCAGCCAAAGGCAGCGGCGACCTGGTCAGCGTCGAATACTGGCGCGTCCAGGCCCGGATCCCCGGCACCGACGCTGCGCTGAGAACGTTCACGCTGCGCCGTCAACCCCTCGCCACGCAGTGGCTGCTCGAGTCCATCGACGACGGCAACTGATGCCCTCCCCCATCATCGGCAGACCCGTGTCCGCGGAGGTCTGGGAGTCCATCAGGGCCGAGTTCACCCTGCCCACCGTGGAGCAGGTCCGGCGCCGGCTCGCCGAGCTCATGGAAGACCCTGACCCGGTGATGCGGCAGATCGTCCGGGTCTTCATCCGCGAGGACACGTATTGCCCGGGATTCCAGTTCCTCCCAGGAGGCCAGATCCACCCCACCGTGGCGTCCCTGTTCCGGCACGCCCTGGAACTGAAAATCGCGCACAACTACTTCACCGTCTGGATGATCACGCCATCGGCCACCGTGGGCGGGGCGCGGCCCGTGGACAGCCTCCCTCGTTCGGCGCAGCTGCACCGCGCTCTGGAGGGCTTCGCCGCACAACCGCCAGAAACCCGGAGAGCCCAACTAGGATGATCCGGTGGAACTCACCGGAACAATCCAAATGGCCGATGGCAGCATCGACCACATCACCGCCCAAGGCGACGACTACGACAACGCCAAAGCCGCACTCGAGGCTGCCATTCCAGAAGGCTCCAAGTTGATCGCCATCCGCAAGGGCAGCTGACCAAGATGCCCGCGCACAGGCCAGCTCCGCACCCGGAGTGGGTCCAGATGTACCGGCAAGGACTCACCACCACCAAAATCGCCGCCACAGCGGGCGCCGCCCAAAACACGGTCCGCTATCACGTGGCCATTGCCGCGGCCGCGGAACCGTCCATCCGGGACGACCATCGCAACGCCACTCGCACACCGCGCGTCACCCGAATCACTCCCGCCGGGCTGCAAAACCTCCACGACACCATCGCCCTGTACCGGGCCGAATGCCGGCTCCCCTCGAGCAGTTCCCCCTCCGCGCGGGAGCGTGCCCTGGCCATATGGCTGGTCAGACGGCGCCAAGACCACGACCAAGGAACCCTCTCACGCACCTATAGCGACGCCCTGCAGGAAATCCCCGGCTGGGAACAACGCACCCGCAAAGACAACGACGAAGCCCGCTGGGACCAACGCCTGAAAGACCTCACCGCCTACATGGCTGCCGGGAACGACTGGCCACGCCACAAGAGGACAGACACCGAGAAAGAACGGGTCCTGGGGATGTGGCTGCACATCCAACGCATGAAATACCGCCGCCACGAACTGGACCAGGACAAAGAAGAACAGCTAAACACGCTCCTTCCCAGCTGGCGGGACGGCCGGACCCGCGGCCGTCCGCCCGGATCCACGAACGTCCAAAGCGGCTGAACGGGAGCCGGACCTTCGAGGTGCAGCCTCGCTCCAACACCGAGTCAGGCGACTGCAATGGCCGGTTACTGACAACCGCGCCGGCCGCGCGTTTCGGCCATCAACCTGCCAAAAGAGGCTCGAACTTCGGAACCAGATCCGTGGAAACGTAGTCGTAAAGATTCTCAAGCAGGCTTTGCACGGGGTAGTCGTTAGGCCATGGTCCAGACTCGTCGAGTGCTACGAAGGACAAACCCATCGCCGTTATTTCCAAATCCGGGTTTATCTCACCATTAGCGAACCCAAAGGCACCGATTATGCAGTCGTCACCTACAACCCCCGTTTGAAACTGGCCGCCTACAAGGGAAGATCCGTTCGGTGAACTCAGGAACGCATGCGTGTCCTTGAGCATCAGTGCTGTCAGATGCAGGTTTCGGTGTTTGTCCACGTTCCATAGTTCGTTCAGCACGTAAAGTGGGTGCGCTGTGGGCTCGCTCTGCTGGTAGGGCTGCACATCATCCACTCTTGTTAGAGCTTCACTGGAGACCCCGCCGTCCACAGCAAGTCGGATTGGCCGCGTTTTGCAGACGGGAAACGAAGTCCGCCGGGTCGGGGTGTTTCCGGCGGCGAGAACTAATCCGCAAGCGATGTGATCCACGGCGGAGCGGAGCTGATGCGCAATTTCACCAACCAGCACGCTGAGCGAAACGGGCGGCTGTGATGTCACCTGCACCGCCATGACTGATGTCTCGCCGTCCGGCTGGATCTGACGAACGAGGGCAATCGGATCCAGATCGAGGTACATGTGAAGCTCATCGTCGAGCTGCAGCAGGTGTTCCTTCGCCCTATCGATTTTCGCGCGGATGCCGGTCAGATGAGTCATGGAGCCATGATAGTCAGCCGCCAGAGATGGCGTGGGATCACACATCAATTGGTCACCATTGCCAGCGTGGGCGGATTCGGAGATCTCCCTTATGGCATGGGTCCTTTAGGCCTGGGCTGGATCTGGATCTGGAAGACACACGCTTGGAGTGGAGGCAAACTTAGGCAACGCGCAGCATTGTGCAGGTCGAGGGTGAGCCAGCGGTATCTCCGGGTGCCTCTGGATGAAGCCTGGAAGTGGTTCACTGAGCACGATAACGACGAGTCAGACCGGGCAAAGCTGTACCAGACGCGCGACATTGAAAGCCTCTTGTCTGGTCCTAGATCAGCTCGTGCACCTGTCCCTGGGTTTTTCGCCGACCAAGAGTATCGAGCAGGAACTCAGCGATCGTTACAGTGCTGTTCAGTGCTAGCCGGGCATGCGCCTCCGTGGCGATGCTTGCCGTCGTGCGGCCATGGCCGGTTCCGATCTCGTTCCGGAGCTCGGCAATGGCCTGCACTGTCGTGGTCAGTGTCCGGAAAATCTTCTGGATAGTCTGGCTTGCTTTGCTGCTGCCCTTGACGCTCTCCGCGTTGATTTTAAGAGCCTCTCCTACTTTCTTGTACAGATCCGGTACATCGTCCTTGGCAGGATATTCAACCCCTTCTTGGTCAAGGATCAGCTTGAACAGGCTCTCAAGAAGTTCCTTGGAAGACGCGATGGCACTGGCCGGATCCTTGGCAATGCTTTTTTTGATGCGGTCCAGATGTTCGTGCAGAACACCTGAATCGGTCAGGAGCGGCTGACGGGCGATCACCTGGGGTACGTCACCGTGGAAGCTGCCGCGGGTTTTGACCTTGTATACCGGCAGACCTTTGGCTTCTCCATCCACAACAAGATGGAATCCGTCGCCATGCAGGATGTTGTTGTAGATGCCAACGATCTGTGAACTTTGCTCAGCGTCCCGGACAAGGGGGTGGACAGTCATCTCCAGAAATTGGATGAATATTTCATCGGTTGCCCATCGAACATCGAATCTCGGATCTGTAAACACGTAATCGTCGTCCCAGTCATTCGGGTTGTGTACCCGGTGTTGCTGGATGTCGTGATATGCACTCTTGAATCGAGCGTCGTTGCTGCGAATCTCATTCAGATCGAAAATGCGACTCAGGAAGTCCGGCTCACTGAGCCGCCCCGACCAAGTTATGGACTCAAGCTGGTAAGAGTCAATGATTTTGCGTCTTGTAGGGTCGGTGATTTTGTTTCTCAACACAGCGGCTGCCTTCTCTTCGACTGAGGCGCCTCGGAGCCCTCACGCCTCAAATCTACAAGTGCATAGCCAATCAGACCGATGTTGGCAGGCACCACTCACATGGTGGCGTTTATCAAAGGTGGTACGCCGGTAGGACACACCATGCCGCAGCTAGACCCGGCGGCATGGCCCAGTAGCGCCCTTACTTGCGCACTTTTGCTGACAGAGACAACCCTTCCACGCGGCGGTAGAGTGTCGCCCTGGACATGCCGAGATCGCGTGCGACTTGTGCCGCTGGCTCGCCTGACTGAACCAAGCGGAGTGCGCTCTTGATCTGGCTGTCTGTGAACTGAGCCTTGCGCCCTCCCAGGTCCTTGCCAGCAGCTCGCCGCTTGTTCACGCTGTCAGAGATGCGCTCGCGTTTGATTTCAAGCTCCATCTGCCCAAGTGCTGCCATGACGGTAAATACCATGGCTCCCATGGGTGTGCTGGTGTCCACGTCCCCGCCGCCCAAGTTCAATACTCGGAGCCCCGCGCTCTTGCCTTTGATGTCTTCGGCAAGCTTGAGCATGTTCACAGTGGAACGCCCCAACCGGTCCAGCGTTGTGACAACGAGTGTGTCGCCGCCGTGCAAGGCCCCTAAGGCCTTGTCCAGTTCCACCCGGGATGCCGTGGCTCCACTCACGCCGTGGTCCACGTACATGTCATCTCGCCGCACACCAGCGGCGAGCAGATCGGCCTCTTGTCTGTCGGTGTCCTGTGCCTTGGTGGAAACTCGGGCGTATCCGATCAGCTTTCCCATGGCCTGCGCTCCCTCGATGTGTCTCGCAACAGTGTTTGTATACAGCCAAATTAGCTACTTGTGAGACATACAAGCGAGACAGATTCTGGGGTGCTTTGGATGGGGAATGTGTCTCACAACCGAGGTGTCTTAGTTCCCTAGGGTTTCGATACACCGGAATTGATCGGGTCTTTGCCGCACGGGGTGATCGAAGCGGGGCCTCTCTCTTGCTAGCCTGTGAGGGACCGCCAGCCATTAGCCTAGAGGGAGATTTCGATGAACCAGCCCCTGGACTCGGTTGCGCCAGTCGACATGCGTCGGTATCTGCAAGACCTGCAAGCGGCGGCGTCTCGGTGTTCTGAATCGGCTGTTGCTGATCATCGGGGCGCCTTGGGCGCGGTGCATCAAGTCGACGATGACCTCCGGCTGTGGGTGGATCTGATCACTGGTCCCGAGGTTGATCAACTTCGGGCGGCGCGGCGCGAACTGGCTCTCGCTGAATTTTGTGCAGCTTTAGGCCTATACCGACAAGCCTTTGCGAGCCTTCGTCTTTTTCTCGAGTTGAGCTTCGCGGCGGTCCATTTTTCTGTGCATGAATTTGAGCGGCGGCGATGGAGATCCGACAAGAGCGACTTTTCCTGGTCTAGGGCGCTAGACGAAGAGACTGGCCTGCTGTCGAAGCAGTTCGTTGACGAATTCGCCCCTCAGTGCCGAGGTGATGCATCCAAATATGCTGGGGATGCTGCACGCACTTACAGATACTGCTCCCAATTCATTCATGGCAAAGCAAAAGTGTCCGACTCATTGCCCGAGGCATTGGACTACAGCAGCGAGGCCGTTAGCGATTGGTGCAACCACGCGTCATCATGCGGAACAGCCGTTCTGTTCCTCCTCTATATCCGCTACGGTGCGGACGTTAACGCCCATACCGAAGCGACCTTGAGCGAAGTGCTCATCAATCGATTCGGACACCTCAACTCCATGCGCGTATCTCTAGGACTGGCTAATGACTAACGGCACCGGGGATCTCTTCTACCGAACCGAGGACCTCCAACTCGACGAAGTCCTCGGCTACTTTGTAGAAACGTCGGGCGATCGTGTAGTTGTCGATCGTTTGAAGTCAAGATCACCTGTGCTCCTGCGAGGGAGTCGTGGAGTTGGGAAATCCTTCCTTCTGCGAGTGGCCGAAGCAGAACTGAAGAGAGATTTTGACGCAGACAGAATCCTTCCTGTGTACGTTACCTTTGCTCGCGCAGGTCTGATTCGTCAGACAGAAGATGGCTTTATCCCCTGGATGATTTCCAAGATTTCGACAGGCATCAAGCGGGCGCTGGTCACGTACGGCCTATCACTTCCCCCTGAAAGCGCTCTTGCAGCCTTGATGACTCCGCCCTCAAGGTCCCCGGACGGCCGTGCCATCGACGACACGGTCCAAACCGAGTATGAAGAGTTCTGGAAGAACGGAGAGTCGGTTCCATCTGGACGCCTTATCCCTGATCCCGACGTACTCAGGGACGCCATCGACGACCTCTGCCAAGAGCTGGGGCTGAAGCGCATTGCCCTTTTGGTTGACGAGGCAGCGCACGTATTCATCCCTGACCAACAACGACAGTTTTTCACGCTGATGCGTGACCTTCGAAGTCCCAGATTGGCGGTGAAGGCGGCGGTGTATCCGGGGGTCACCTCCTACGGCGAGTCGTTTCAACCGACCCACGATGCGACCGTTCTGGATGTCGAACGCTCTCTGACCGACTCGAGATATGCCTCGTCCATGCGTGAGATAGTCCTAAAACAGGACGCGACTCTAAGGCGCTCCATTGAGCAATACGGGGAGGCTTTTGATGTTCTTGCATTTGCGGCCACCGGTAATCCGCGAATTCTTCTTAAGACTTTTGCTGCCAGCACGCCTATCAATCGAGCTCGAGTTCAGGAAGCCATAAGGAACTACTATCGGGAGGAGATTTGGGCCGAGCACTCCAACCTGGCGGAACGGTATCCCGGGCATAGGGATCTCATCGATTGGGGCCGAAACTTCATAGAACGCGACGTTTTGCCCGTCCTCTATGCACGAAATCAGGGAGCATCCGAGACATCGTCGGCTATATGGATTCACCGTGATGCTCCGCAGGCCGTGCGGGAAGGGCTTCGTCTCCTGTGTTACAGCGGAATTCTCCTTGAGGGAATCTCTGGAATCCGTGCAACCCGCAGCGAAGTCGGCACGAGATACATCGTCAATTTAGGCTGCAACTTTGCCCAAGACGCGGAACCTGTCCAGTATGGTTCTGCCGTCAGATCAACTTTGAGCATCAAGCGCATGCAAGAATTCGGTGCGAATCATCCGTCATACAAGCTGATTGAACAAATGGGGATGGAATCCCTGCAGTCAGATAGCAACGTGGCGCTGGAGGCCCGGCTTGCTGCCGGCATAGGTAATCTGGATCTCACCTATTTCCAGAAGTCGAAGCTGCGTGAGCTGAACTTGACGTCAATTGGTGACGTCCTCGGTGCCTCGGAAGCCGACTTTCAAGCTCTCTTCTACGTTGGCAGGGTTCGATCTAGGCAGATGAGAAATGCCGCCATCATGGCCGTGATCGAGTATCTGTCAGGCTAACAAAGCGTCATGAGGCTCCAAGCGGACGTGTGTTGTAACCTCGGTGTCTCATAAGCCATGGGTTCCGAGACGTCTACCGCGGATACAGACGACCTTGCGGGCCGACCGTCAGATGATATCGACCGCGCGACGCTTCCGCTTAGGAGGCCAGCAGCCGAAGACCAGCCGGGATGCAACGTCCGGAACAAACCCTGCCGGAACAACCAACGCGGCTCGATCACCCGCCCACATCAACCAGCAGCTCACCGCTGCTCGAGGCTAAATCGAACCTGTCACCTGTTCGTTCCGTACGCCCTTGAGTTCAGACGAGCGCTTGGACGGCATTATGAGACTGGGTTAGGGCCTCGTCGGCTTGCGTGATCAGTTGGTTCAGGTCGTCGCCATCGAGCGTGGTCAGGAGACTCTGAACGTCAATCGTCAAGACCGTGATTTGTGCGGCTGCGATCTCGAAGAAGTCGTTGTAGAGCTGCCGGTCGCCATGACTTAACAGTTCCCAGGTCACTGGTCCCGACCCGACTTGGCTCCTGATTTGGTTCTCCCACCGGTTGAGTGCGTGGCCGGCATGTACCGCTATGTAGTCGAGTGTTTGGGTTGCTCGTGGGAGTATGTTCTGGAGCGCTTTGAAGCCAGGGGTCGTGGCGTCGAGTTCGGCTTCTGCCCGCTTGAGCTTTGCGTCGAATTCTTGCTGTCTTTTGCGGTTGCGCTTGGCGATCTCGACGATGCCGAAGGCGGCCAGGGGGGCCGCAGCGAGGATGGGCAGCACCATTGCGCCGCCGGCGCCAGCGGCTGCCAGTCGGGCGGCTCGTTTCAGCCAGACAAGTTGGAAGTCGGTTGCTGCCCCGCCCGTACCTGATGCGGGCGGTTGCGGGACGCCGTCTGTGGCAACTTCAACCTTGCTGTCTATGACGTCGATCGGGTCTTTGCCGTGGAGCTGTGTCGGCTCGGGTTGCCGTGCGCCTTCAATGCGCCCCGCGATCTCAGTGAACTTTCCGAAGAAGTCATCGAGAGCCCGGTCCCGCGCCTCATTGAATACCCGGCTGAGGTCGGTGATGTCCCGTTTCCGCGCATCGATCTCCTGCTCAATCCGCCTATACCGATCCTTGGACCCTTCCGGGCTTCGAGACTCGGTAGCAGTGGCGTCGGCGGTGGCCGTCTCGACGTTGTCGACCGTCTGCCGGGAGACTCTCGTTTCCAACTCCTCCCGGGTGAGCCCGAGCGCTTCCGCAACACCGTCGAGCCGTTCGGCCCCCGGCCTCAGTTGTCCATTCTCCAGGCGTGAGATCGAAACACCGGCACCGCTGCGGTACCCGGCCTTAGTCCCGAGTTCGTCCTGGGTTAGCTTCTTCGCTATTCGGAGTTCCCGTACCACCTGCCCGAGAACCTGCATATGGTCTTGTGTCATGATCACACCGTATCGCACTAAATTAGTACGAGCTAGTTGACATATAGAAATTTAGCTAGCTAAATTGAGCTAAACCAAGGCAATTAGCTGAGGCTTCATTCGATTCGCCCCAACACGAGAAGGACTCAATGACTCGCATCAACCCCACCCAGCAGTCGCCCGACCGGGCCAACCTTGTTCGCCGTCTATACAGGCTTTCGCAGAACGACGCGGTCCGGGATGCCGGAAGAGACGCCACCCGCGACGCCACAAGCGTGACCAAATCCGTAAGGAAGCTGGTTGAGGCCATCCGCGATACCTGGCGGCGCGATTGAATGCGCCAGATCGAGGGGGAACAAGGGCGGGCCAGTAATTCAGACATCGAGCGCAAGTGACTTCGGATGCCATGGGCCTTTGGAGATTCGCCTTTGCAAGATCGTTCTGAAAGTGGCCACTCGTGGGATTATCCGACTACACGACTTCTCCCGGGCGACTACGGCCACAGTTCCGCGTAGGGTCATTGGACTGCTCCCCCGAAACTGGGTCTGCGGAAGAACCGCAGCCGGGTAGTGAGCGGAGAGAACCTGGCTAATCCTCACGACTGCGCATGTACAGCCAGATGGCGTGATCCAGGACTCGCGGATCAACGTCGAGTTCGGCCGCGGCGGCGTTGACCAGCCTGCGCACGTATTCGTCGGAGACCGGCCCATGAGTTTCGAGGACGAGCTTAACGAAACCTTTGAGCCAGGTATCAGGCTTTACATCATGGGCGCCGATGAGCATCGTGAAGTAGGACCAGGTTACCGGGCCGAGTCCGGGCACGTTCACATAGGCAGCTCGATGGGCAGGGTCCTTGGGGTCGGTGTCGGCGGCAGTTTCAACGGCGATGCCGGAGAGCGCACGGGCGGCCCGTACGATGGCCGCAGCCTTCGTTTCCGAGCCCGTCAGCTGATGGTTTTGCAGGACCTCGGCAAGCTTTACCTCGTCGAAATCGGCGAGACGTGACAGAGAGTTGGGGGTCTGGTCGCCGACGGCGTCCTTGTAGCGGCGCACCGCGGCACGTACGCCGGTGTCGGCTTTGCCGTAACGGGCGCGGATGGACAGGACGGCGTCGATAAGCGCCGCTTCGACCTGGTCCGGGTAACCGCCTGGCCATTCCGGGAATGGCCTCGGTAGCCGGGCATCTATTCCGCCCAGGAGGACCTTCAGGTCCTTGTCGAAGTCTCGCGGAGCAATGTCGGTCATAGGGTCCCCCGGTAGTCGTCGGCCGCCGTTCGGCGGTCTCCTGTTATTTATACACGCGAGCTGCCGGGCCGCAGAGTTTGCCGCGGGCGGACGTCTGGAGCCTGTCGAAACCTAAGGCTAACAATCGGGCCGCTCTCCGAGCTTCGTCCGGACGACCAACGCTGCCTCATCTAACGGCCTCGGGTGCACGGAAAAGCCAAGCAAGAGCCATTGATCTCCCCGGGGTGGGAAGCTCTCGACCCAACCGAAACACCTCTGGTTTTCGCACGAGCCGCCACCCGTCGGTGCGGGCCGGACGGCGGCAGGTGCACCGGCCGTTTACTGCGGCGCCGTCACTTGAACGAAAGCATTTGCCGAATAAGGCTGGCCGTCGGGACCGTACGCCGTCTCTGAGACAGAGTTGCCGATCAGATCCATGTTGTTTTCCAGGTAGTTCTCTGTCACCGTGCTTGAGCAGGACACGGTGAGGGACTGGCCGGGTGAGAGCGTAGTCAAAGGCAACGGTACAGCGCCGCAGCGCGACGAAAGGAGCGGACTTGTAGTGATGGTCACGTTGCCGCTGTTGAGAAGCGTGATCGTCCAGTCAGTGTCGTAGCGGGTCAGCGGGTTCCCCGCCACGTCGAGGGTCAGCATCTGCACTGGGACAACGACTTCACTGGACGCTGTCCGTGTTGGGATCACCACCGTGTTGGCTGTGTCGTAGGCATCATACGAAGCGTAGGCCGCGCCTGTGGCGGTGAAGTAGCCCTGGCTGATGTCAGTTGGCGTCAGCGGGTGCCAGCAGGCCCAGGCCCACTCCTCCCCCGGCGATACGTATGACGAATCCTGGGGTGCTTGGCCCGTCGTACCCCACGTCTCCATAGGGATCGAGCATTCGGAAGTCGCCATCATAGCCCTGAACTTCTCGGTTCCGGTGTTTTTGACCAGTACGTTGTAGCGCGCGTTGTAGCCCACCGCTGAGTACTGCGCCGGAACAGGTTCTGCAACGACGCGAACTGCCATGTCGTACGGGTTGTTCATAGGACTGACTGCGATCGTCGCCGTGCCTTCATACGTCTGTCCGACTCGATCGGAAGCCCGGTAGGTGAAAGTCCAACTGCCCATCTGCGTCGGGATTCCCGAGACTCCACTGACGCCTCCCCAGATGAGTCCAGGTGGCAGGCTACCTGAGATCATCTCCAGGCCTGTGAGGGGGTATCCACTGTCGCGATTGAAGGTTCCCGTATAGGCCGCACCCACCGACGCTGAAGCCGGGGAGTAGGAGACCTGTAGCTGATTCGCCGCCATGGTTGTGAGGGCGAGTTGTCTACCGGCTTCCACGACCGCATGGTTCTTCTTGGTGTAGTTCTTGGTGTGAACGTTGAAGCCGTACGTCAGGCCAGCGATCAGGTCCGTGGGGAGCGGCCCTGATGTAGTCGCGCGCCCGTAGTCGCAGACAAGGTCGCCGTAGTCGCAGACCTGGAACCACCGTGAGTTTAAGCCGTGCCCGACGTATGAGAGATGAGTACTGGTCGCGACGTAGGATGCGCCCGACGGGAGACCTGCGAGCCCAACCCCGTAGTCCTGCCCCTCCGTCGGCGAGCTTCCCAAGGTCACGACGTCGTCGAAGGCTACCCGGTCGCCGTCGCCTATTGTTGCAACAGCGTCGATCTTCGGGAGAATCCGATCGAGAGCGCTTCCAAGAGGGGCGCGGCTGAGGTCGAACACGATACGGTGGATCGCCATGGCACCCTGGGAATATCCAGCCAGGACAAAACGCTCGTCAGGACAGTTGTGGGAGCGGTTGATCAGAGTAGCTTCTGCTGAATGTACGCCACCATCAATGCTGGCAAAGTAGCCTTCCCACGCGGTAGCTCCCAACGGCGTAAGGCTTACGAGACGAGGTACATCTGCTGCCGCGTAGTCGATGCCGGTGGCTGCGATTCGCCTGTTCTTCACGCTCGCAGTGAAGCTGTTGTATACGGCCGCGACGCTCGGGCCCATGCCCCAGTCAGTCGGCTTCTCTCCGGAGCCGCGCACCCCCAGGAAGACCACGTCTTGACAGGGGGTTGTGTTGGTGAGGCGGACAATAGTGTTCCCGCTACTATCCTTGGCTGTAGCCATTGTCGCTGTGCTAACCACCAGCACCAGCACGAGCAGCCCAGCGGCGAGTCTCCGAATCATATTGGCCCCCCAATTCATGCGGCCGGTTTCCTCCGACGGCGATGTGCCAATCCTCAAGGATCCAAGCGGCCGTGGCAAGCCTTTTTTCACCAGGCCCATTTAGGCTGTTCATGACTGAGGGTGCAGCTGCGGTCTGAACCGGACCAAGTCGAGGAGCGACCGGGCGATATAGTTGGTCAGGTTCCGGAAGCCGAGGGCGCTGCCGCGGACGTGCTCGAGTCGCCCGCTAACGGCCTCCGCCTGCCCGTTAGGGGTGCCGGGCGGAATATGGAATTGCACCGCAGTCAGGTCGTGTCGGATGAGTCGCTTCGCAGTGACGTCGCCGACCAATACACGGTGTGGGCGGTCGGATAAGGCCGTCTCCTCGTACGTGGCGCGAAGTCTGCATCCGTAGCGTCCACTATCCGTAGCTGTCCGCCCACTTCCAGCATTCTCGTCAGATCGGATCCGCTTAGGTTGTCGACCAGCCTTTGCCGGACTGGCTCGGTCACCTCGAAGAGGAGGTCGTCTGCTACTTCGACGAGCTCGCGGAAACGATCAACCAGCCGGGGAGGCAGCGTCTGCGACACAGTCGCTGCCGCCACGTCCCGCACTCGAAGAGTTGCAGCATCGAGAAAACCCACCGGGAACGTTGTCGCTAGGTTCGACTGGGAATGTGCAATCGTGGTGTTCCTGAATGCCCCCACCAGTGCGTGAATATCTGAGAGCTCGGCAGGGATGGCGATGTGGTCGGTCAGTGGCTTTCTCACGTTCGAGGGGAAATACGTGCGGCAGTATGCGACGACAGCGAAGGCGATCAGGTAGGCAGCCGCATCCTCAAGCTGAGAGCCCTCACCGCGGGACTCGATCGCCAGATCGAGGGCATGACGAGCCTCAGCGAGATCCGCCCCGTAACTCGACAGCTCGACGAACAGCCGGGCGTCTGCGGAGTCGGGTACCGTCACAACCTTGAAAATTGGTTCCACAGCGCTGTTCACAGAACCATCATCGCCGACATCGACGATTTCGGCGTCTGTTGCAGCTGACACGCATATGGGGCCGTCAGTCAGGTTGCGGTGTGTGCCGGCCGCCGGTGCCTCAGTTGAAGACGTGTGGGAACTTCGCCGCCCGTGGAACCTGGGCTGCACCGTCGGGCCGGGTCGACAGGTGATGTAATGACTCATAACTGGTGCCTCCCCTCGTCGGCCTCGGCCGCGTGGGTGAGGGGGGCAGCCTCCGGGCATGGCAAACGGTTCAAGTCTTTCCCGGGCTAGCGGCCCATGGGTCGCCGGCCGCCTCGGTATGGGGTGCTCTCTGCTGGCGATTCCGGTGGGACGAGAAGTGCGGTCATTGGTACATCAAGTACGTCGGCGATATCCCAAAGTCGCTCGTAAGCCACGCTTTTCTTGCCCCACTCGATCCCGATAATCATATTCCGGCTCAACCCGGACTCCAAGGCAAGTGCTTCCTGGGAGAGGCCCTGCCCGAGTCGCAGCTCTCGTATCCGCGCCCCCACCATCGCCCTACGTTCAGCCCACCGGAGTGTCTGCTCCTCGGAGGACTGGTGCGGGCGAGTGGGCATTTGTCCATGTCAGCTGACATTGTCAGCTTTGTCTGCTCTACTCGTAATACATGCATCCAATCTGGTGCATGCCATTGAGAGAAAGTCAGGGGGCGGACCATGGAAGCCCGCCACCGGATGCCATGATCCGGTCGTACAAGTTCCGCATGTACCCGACGGCGAAGCAGGAGGCATCGCTCGTGGCGATGTTGGACGACTTCCGCCTCCTCTACAACGCCGCACTGGAGGACCGCAAGTACATGTGGGAGCGCCACCGAATCAACGTGACCGTCGGCGCCCAGGATGCCCAGCTCAAAGAGATCCGCGCCGCCAACCCCGACTATGAGCGCTGGTCTGCCGCCGCAGAAGCCCAAATCGTCCTTCGCCTGGACAAGGCCTTTCAGGCGTTCTTCCGCCGCATCAAGGCAGGCGCGAAGAGGGTGGGCTACCCGCGTTTCAAAGCCGTCACCCGCTTCAACACGGCCGTCCACCGCGCCGTCACGGGCGCGAAGTGGGACTCGGCGCCCCATCTGACGCAGACCCGGGCCTATTTCAAGGGCGTCGGGCACGTCAAGGTCAAGCAACACCGGCAAGTCGTGGGGCTGGTAAAAACACTCACCATCAAGCGTGAGGGCCGGCGCTGGTATGTCCTCGTCGTTGCCGAGCAGGAGCTGCCGGCGCCGCTCCCGAAGACCGGAGCCATGATCGGGATCGACCTCGCCACCGGCGACAATGGCTTAGCATATACCTCTCAAGGGGAGCAGATCGGGAACCCGGCCTACGGCAAGGCTTCCCTGGGGAAGCTGGCAGAGGCCCACCAGGCCCTGTCCCGCACGAAGCGGGGATCCAACCGCCGCCGTAAGGCTCGGGAGAAGGTTTCCGGCGTGTACCGGAAGATCAGCAGCCAGCGGCGCGACTATCTTCACAAAGCGTCCCGCCAGCTCGTCGACAGCTACGACGTCATCGTGGCGGAAGGCGTCAACACCGCCGGCATGACCCGGCGTGCAGTCCCCCGGCCCGACGGGGCCGGCGGATACGAACCCAATGGAGGGAGCGCAAAGACCGGACTAAACCGGTCCATTCTCGATGCAGGCTGGGGAATACTCCTGGAATTTATACGCGGCAAGGCTGAAAGCGCCGGTCGTGAGTTCATCCAGGTCAACCCCGCCTACACCTCCCAGATCTGCAGTGCATGCGGGCACCGGGAGGCGGCCAACCGAAACGGCAAGGTATTCATCTGCCTTTCCTGCGGGCACCGGGCAGACGCCGACAAGAACGCGGCGGTCAACATACTCAGGGCCGGGCTGGTCCTGCGGGAAGCGGCGCAGGCCGCCTAACGAGAAGGGCGCCGGGTCCTGATTGGCCACAGTTGACGCGGTGCAGCCACAGGAAGATCTCCTCGCCCACCCACCCCACCCACCCCCACCCAACAGCCGGGGAGGCCATCGGTTCCAGGTTGAGGCTGGCATCGTCACGCACGGGCACGTACAACACCCGCAATGTCGTCCCGAGTGTTCTGGTTCAGCAAAGTTCGGCCTGCCCGCAGCCGACTGGCTGGAGGCTGTGGCGTGACCGAAACGACTGGCATCAGGGTGTTGGACACCCTGTTATTCAGCCGCACGTACACGTGCGTCTCTTGCCACCGTGCAACGAAGTACCTTGGCGCACCTGCGTCTCTCGCGGACGCACGGCGCGTCCACAGTTCACCTGCATCTCTTGCTGGCGGACGGTGCGTGGCGAGTTTACCTGCGTCTTGCGCGTCGTTCATGGCTCGTCGTGAACTCACCTCCGCGTCTTGTGCACGCGGATCCCCGGCTCTCGCGTTCACCGCCACAGGGAACTGGACCCTCTGGCCTCTCCTGCGCGCCCATGCGAGCGCGCCCTCGACTGACACCCCTGCCACGGTCGCGAAAAATCACGACCTGGGATCACTCTCGACCTCTGGCCCATGAGTGAAGAGGCGTCGTCAAGAATTCCAAGCACACGGCCTCTTGTCGGGTTCTGGGGTCAGTCGCCGGGGCCATATCAGACGCCTTTGGGCGTTGCGGTTTGGCTGCGCAATCTTGCCCTCATCGCGGAGCGACGAGCCCCCGACCAAGTCGGCACCACTGCCCGGAGAATCAGGAAGAACGTACGGAGTCGTTGGAACTGCATGTCCACTTGGGCCAAACACCTTACCGACGCGGCGACACTGGGCTTGAGCCCTTAGCCCTCTGGACATCGCCTTGCCAGAGCTCCGCCCCCGCAGGGACCTAACATTCCGCGTAAGCGCGGTAATGACGACCTGGAGCAATGCTTAGGTGTAGAACTGCAACAACGCGTACTTCAACGAAGGTCCCAGCCGGGCACGGCACGGACGAGTCCGCCATGTCCCGCTCTCGACGCCCCGGCCCTGAACAGGCTTAGCTTCGGCATGGAGAACTCAAACCGGCAAAGACGCCTGCCCGGTCGTCATTGGTTGTATGACGCCCGCACGGGACCCTACGCGGCCTAACATCTGGGCAGGACCGACGGGACTGGTTGGGATGTCACTAGACAACGCCATAGCCATCACGGCGCTTACCCTCCAGGGTGGGCGCTGGCTCATCGCTGCGGTGCTGATCCTTACTGGTCCCACAACTCCGCAGGGTTAACGGATCTATGCCCCAGTCGCCACCTGCGTCTATGTGGTGCAAGTTGTTAGGGACGCGCAGCACGCCTAGGAGGGGTGGGGGGTAACCCCCACGAGACTTGTTTGCCGGCCCGGCCGTGGTAGCGCCCACAGTCGCGTACTGGTTTGAAACGTTTCATTAATGATGCGTCCTAACCACTCTTCGAGAAGGCACAGGCACGTACAGCGATCACTTGTCGAGGTCCGAGTATTAATCAACTCCTCCATCCCGATGCTCGTCCTGCTCAGCAGGGCTTAGTAGAGGGGCAACTTCGGAACTCTCGGACAGCGTTGAGGCCAGCCCTTTCGTCGGGATGAACTAGGGACGATTCTATTGACGTTCTCAGCTGACGGAACGCCTGCTGGCGCAAACCAACCTACCGTTGTCCTAATTTTGGCCCCTAGGGCCGCCCATGGCCCTATCCCGGCGGAGTTGCCGAGCGAACTTCCGCAGGACGCTGCGGAAAGAGGCTGACAGACCGTATACAGGCCCGGGCACGCGAACGACGCACGTAACGTCATGAAGGGGCGCGGTCCACAAGGAGCCGGCGCTCCTGGTGGCTCGGCTTGAAACGGGAAATTCGAATGGTGATCCCATGGGCAGCGAAGCCTTGGCCCCGCTTAGTTCCACTATTGAAGTCCAAATGTTCTGACCTGCCCGGACTATCGGGGTTTCCCCCGACTGGCCGGAGCGGGCGTTGACCATGCTTTCCCTTGCGGACTCATTTGGGTTGTTGCCGAGGGCGGTGTGGAAGTCAAGAAGTTCGTTGCGTCACGCGGAGCTTGCTCCGCCCTGCGGGCTGCGCGGCGCTCCGCTTGCCTTGACAGCGGAATCAATGGTTCAGTGCCGGAGCGGCCCCCTGCCCTCAAAGCAGGGGGCCATCACCGAGACCCAATTTCCGGATCGCCCTGCCCTGAAGGCAGGGGCCACATCCCCCAGCAGGGGCCGTCACCCGTCCGACCTGGCAGCGTTGGTCCAGGCATAGTCGCGTGGGGTAGTTGGTATCAGGTAGTTCCCATTACGTAGAACTCCCTTGGGGTCGTTCTACGTGAGGTAGTTATCGGTAGAGGGAGTTGTAGTGAGCTAGTTAGGGAGCGGCATTTCGGCGCTACCCTCGGACTGGAATCCGGGGTAGGGCTAGCTCAATAAAGAGTGGGGACCCCTGTCCCCATTCTCACGCATGGGCGTATTCCGGACATGGGTGCTGGCACGGCAGCGGAGGGTTGACCTGTGCGCGACCCTGCCGGGTAATGTCTGTGGAGCAGAACTGCATGGCAAAGCAACCAAACGGAGCCCAAAGGTGATGCTAATAGTTGGCAGGCCAGACTTCAGCCAACCCAATTAGGTTACTGCTACAAGAGTTTCGCTGCGGGCGTTCTCATGTGATGTGATTAGCTATTCCCGGGCGTTGGCTGCCTCACTTTTTCGCCGCGCGGTGGGGCCGCCGAGGAATGGCCCCGCGCGTGTGTTGCTTAGAAAACGCATACCCAAGCGTTCATGATCGTCAGGGCGTTGTCGGGTCTCTGGCTGGAATGCTCTCCGCTGACGCCTCATCCTCCTACTCCTACTCCCCAAGTCTTGTGTCTAGCAGGATATCCGGCCATTCCGACTAGAGAAAAGATTGACGAAAGGTCCGTTATCGGCGTTCGGCAATACGCATTCTGGAATGGCGGACGCAAACTTTCCAGCAGATTGACTACGGCAGTAATTTTATCGGAGCCAGTGAATTCTTGGCCATCATGAAGCGAAGGTCGCCGTCTAGTTCCCGTGGATAGGTCCAGGCTTCGTAACCGAGCGCGGCGTCGAACATTTGCCGCTCATCCGCTCCGTCAGCAGCCAGCCACAATATGGACGAATCCGGCATGGCAGCATCGACCACCCCGGACCGGATGAACTTCCCGTGCTGACGCAGCTGGACCGGGACCCCGACGAGCTTGCCCCAATCACTACACACTTCTGCTGCCAATTTTTCTTTCCTTTCTATCGGGATGCTCACGATAGTGCTCTGAAGAGGACCCGCTGCATGGTGCCGTTCTGACTACCGTGAAAGCAGCAGAGCCTCGCCCTGACCCCCTCCACCACACAGTGCGACGGCGGCCTTCCCGCTTCCTCGGCGCATCAGTTCGTGTACGGCGGTGACCACGACCCGCCCGCCGGAGGCTCCGAGGGGGTGTCCGAGGGCTATTGCGCCGCCGTTGACGTTTACGCGGTCCATGCTTATGCCGAGCAGGGCCGCTGAGTGCAGGGCTACTGAGGCGAATGCCTCATTGATCTCGATGAAGTCGAGCTCCTCGACTTTCCAGTCTGCTCCGGCCAAGGCTTTCGTAATGGCGCGTGCGGGTTTGTCGGGCAGTGAGGTGTCAGGCCCGGCAATCTGGCCCGGAGTTCCGACGGTCGCGAGGACTTCCAGTCCGTGGGTCTCGGCGTACTTACGTGTGGTCAGAACAACAGCGGCCGCCCCGTCGTTAAGTGGTGAGGCGTTCGCTGCGGTCACGGTTCCTTCAGCGGAGAAGGCGGGTTTTAGCCCGCTTAGCACTTCGAAGGTGGTGTTTGCCCGGACTCCCTCGTCGCTCGTTGCCAGTACCGCCTCACCGCGGCGCTGTGGGACCTTTACAGGAGTAATCTCCGACTGGAACAGTCCGTTGTCCTGGGCGGCAGCTGCCCGTTGGTGTGATGCAAACGCGGCCTTATCCTGGTCGGCCCTTGAGATCTGTAGTTCCTCGTTGGCCCGGTCGGTGACCAATCCCATGGATTCGTGCTCGAAAGCGTCGATCAGCCCGTCGTGCGCGGCGGAATCGAGGAGGGTGCTGTTCCCATACAGTTGGCCGGAGCGGAAGCCCGGCAGCAGATGTGGCGCATTGCTCATTGACTCCTGGCCGCCAGCGACAGCCACCTCGACTTCGCCCAGGCGCAGCATACGGCTCGCGTCAATGATGGCGCTCAGCCCGGAAAGGCAGACTTTGTTCACTGTGGTGGCGTGGGCATGGAGGGGAATACCGGCCGCTGCTGCGGCCTGGCGAGCCGGGTTCTGGCCAGAGCCCGCCTGCAGGACCTGCCCCATCATCACTACCTCGACCGTTTCTGGTGCGATGCCTGCCTTGTCCAAGGCGCCGGCAATCGCGGCTCCCCCGAGCTCCACGGCGGATAAGGCCGCGAGTTGCCCCATCAGCTTGCCCTGTGGTGTCCTTGCCGCTCCTACGATGACAACGTCCTGGCTGTGGCTCATTTGTGCTCCTGTAAGTATTGGGACTAGTGGTGTGGCGCGGGTAGCTACCCCCGAGTGGGGACTCCCGCGTGCAGATCCGGTCTGAAGCTGCTGCCGGTTTCCCGGTCAAGCAGCGGGGTCAGGCCTCCGGTATGCAAAGGATAGTTAGCTCCAAGGATCATGCAGAGGTCGATTTGTTCCGGCCCGATGACCACGCCCTCGCGGAGCATATGCTCCGCTTCGTCGGCCATTGCCGACAGGATTCGGGCACGTATTTCGTCTGTAGCAGCGGGCTTTGCCGGCGGCAGGAGGACGGCCGCCTCCGGGAGGATGCCGCCGTCGTCGGCGAGGTATCCGGGCAGCCCCGCCTGGGCCACCCGCGCAAGGCTGGCGCTAGGGGGGAATCGATCCGGATAGGCGTTGTACAGGCTTTCACAGATATGCAGCTGGACCCGCGGGCCGATGAATTGCAGGAGCCGCAGCGGCGTCATCGGCAGCCCCACCGGGTCCAGGGCGTGGTCCACGGTGAAGGGGTCCGATCCGTCATCAATGAGCTGCAGGACTTCGCTGAAGAGACGGGTCAACAGGCGGTTGACGACGAAACCGGGACAGTCCTGGACGAGAATAGGGGTTTTACCCAAGGCCCTGGCGAGGACGAAGGCCTTCTCGACGGTGCTAGATGACGTGTTGACCCCTTGGACAATTTCTATCAGGGAGAGCACTGCGACCGGGTTGAAGAAGTGGAAGCCGATCAAGCGGCCGGGATGCTGGAGGGCTGTTGCCTGGTCGTCGATTGACAGGGCGGAGGTGTTGGTCAGGAGCAGCGTGTCGGGTGCGACGATCTGTTCGAGTGCGTCCCAGACCTGCCGTTTCACCTCGAGCTGTTCGAAGACTGCTTCGATGACAATTTCGCAGGGGTAGAAGTCTTCAAGCCGGACAGTGCCATGGATTCTTCTGCGGATCTCATCGCGACGCTCGGCTGTGAGGCGTCCGCGGCGCACGGAACGGTCGAGTTGGGCAGTGACCTGCTCGAGGGCTCTGTTGACCCGTGCCTGGTCGAGGTCATTTATCAGTACTTGGGCGGTGGAGTGCTCGGCGAAGACGAGGGCCAATTGCACAGCCATCAGCCCGCCTCCGATCACGCCCACGTTGCCTAGTTCCAGGTCCATACTGGTGCGGTTGTTTTTACGGGCTTCCTGCAGGATGTAGAAGGCATAGATGCTCGCGCGGCTTTCGTTTGATTGAAGCAACGTGGCAAAAGTCTTGATGGTGTCCTCGCGGATCGGGTCCTTTCCCGCAGCCAGGCGAAGGCTTGTGCGGTCGCACGGCCGCGATGCGGACGACGCCGCCGGCCGATCGTGTTGCTGCCACCGGGCCAAAAGATCGGAGACGGCAGCGGCGGCCGGTGTGGTGTCCTGGGAGCGCTCGACGGCGGTTCCTGCACCTGTGTCGGCTGCGGGGTTCCTGACGGAGCGGACGCCGTCGAGGAGGTCGTTGGTCCATCGAAGGGCGGCCTCCAGTAGGTCCTCGTCTTCCAGAACGACATCGACGATGCCCTCTTCCAGCGCACCGGCGGCGGTCAGATGGTTGCCGTTCAGCGACTGCGCAACGGCAATCTGCCTTGTTCGTGCAGGGCCTATCAGTCGAGCCATGGAAGTGAGTCCTCCCCAGCCCGGTATGAGCCCGAGGCTGACCTCCGGAAGGCCGAGGGCTCGCACCGAGGATGCCGCCACCCGGTAGTCGGTGCGTAGCGCCAATTCCAGTGCTCCGCCCAGGGCAGGGCCCTGGATGACAGCAACGGTAGGCGCGTCCAGTCGGGAGATGGCATCGAAGATGTCGTATCCGCGGGTGGCGATGGCTGCCCCGTCTTCCCACCGGGCCGACGTGCGGAATTCGTCAAGGTCAGCGCCGGCGCCGAACACTCGTCCGGTGCCGTGGAAGACTACGGCGTCCACCCGGGACGTATCCAAGGACCAGAGGGCTTCGGCTAACTCCGCAAGGGCAGGGGCAGACCAGGTGGTAAGTGAGCCGGTGGCTGGTTGAAACTGGAGTATGGCGAAACGGCGGTTGGACACCACTCGTTCGCTAAGGATCGTCCGGGTGAATGCAGCGGTAGTCACGTGTCTCCTTTGGTAGCACGTCAGTGTGCTGAACGAGTTGTAAGCGCTTCTTGACGTAGCCCTCTTGCCGGGCAGCCGAGGGTGGCGCGGATGGTTGTTGTGCTATTTGCGGCTTTTCAGCCTTGACATGTATTCGCCCGCGAACCGCCGGGGTTCCTCCCCTGTCCAGGCCTGCGTCACCAAAGCCGCGTGGTCCGCGACGGCCTCCCGTATCCGTCTGCTGGCATCGGCGCGGAGCATCTGCTTATGCAGCCCAAAGGTCTGGGCCGGTGTAGAGGTGAACTGCCGGGCGATCTCCAAAGCGCGCCCTTCGACATTGTCATGGGTGGTAACTTCATCGACCAGTCCCAGGGCGAGGGCTTCGTTTGCCTCTACCGTCCGGCCTGACAAGACGAGCCCTGCAGTGCGGGTACCGGCGGTGAAGCGCAGGGCCTCGAGGCTCGCAGGCGGCACGGGGAGGCCGACGATAGCCTCCGTGACACCAATGCGACCTTGGGCCATTACCCGGTAGTCGCAGGCGGAAGCGAGCAGGCAGGCCCCGGCAATGGTGTGCCCCGTGAGAGCGGCGACCACGGGCACTGGCAGCTCGAAAAGCGCGTGCACCAGGGCATCCAACTCGGTCACAAACGCCGTGGTGTAGTCCACGTCATTCTCCAGCAGCCGGGTGAGGTCGACACCGGCCGAAAAGATGCGGTCAGTGCCAGTGATAACGAGGCCCTTGGCCGGGCCAAGGTCTTGGATCTGGAGGGCGATGGCACGAACGAGGTCCAGGTCGAACGCGTTGACCTTGCCGTGGTTGATCCGCAGGACCATAAGGTTTCCATCGTGTTCGACAGCAAGCATGAAGTTCCTTTAACGTAGGGCTGCACAGGCCTGAATGGTCCTGATTTTTCGGTTACACAGGCCGCGAATGGGTGACTTGGGGGATCCTGGTTGCGGCTTTGCCCTTGAGCGAGAGCATGGCGCGCGCTTCATCCGCCGTGGCGATTTCCCTGCCGAGGTCTGTCAGGACGGCGACCATTTTCCGGACCTGGTCGGCATTTGACTCGGACTTCACGCCCTTTCCGGCGTAGAGGTTGTCCTCGAGTCCGACTCGTACATGACCTCCGCGCCAGGCGCTGTGGGTGGCGAACTCGAATTGGCGGCGGCCTGCTGCGAACGCGGAGAAGTGGTAATCATCGCCGAAGAGTTTGTCGGCCACGGTGATCATGTGGTTGAGGTTCATATGGTCGGCTCCGATACCGCCCAGGATTCCGAATACGCCCTGGATCAGGAACGGCGGTTTTGCGAGTCCGCGCTCGGCGAAGTGGGCCAGTGTGTAGAGGTGCCCGATGTCGTAACACTCGAACTCGAACCGCGTACCGTTGGCTTCGCCCAGCTCCCGGAGCGCGTACTCGATCTGGGCGAATGTGTTTTGGAACGGGTGTGAGTAGGACTTCTCCACGAAGGGCTTTTCCCAGTCATACTTCCAGTCGGTGACGCGCTCGGCGATGCCGGAGTACACAAAGTTCATTGATCCCATGTTCAGCGAGGCCAGCTCGGGACTGAAAGCAGTGGCGGCAGCGAGGCGCTCCTCAATGGTCATCGACGTGGCTCCCCCGGTGGAAATGTTGACGATGGCGTCCGTTTCTGCAGCTATGCGTGGGAGGAACTCTCCAAAGACCTCCGGGGCGAAGGCGGGCCGTCCGTCCGGCGCCTGCCGGGCGTGCAGGTGCACTATTGCGGCGCCGGCGTTGGCCGATTCGACGGCAGCTTCCCCGATCTGGTCCGGGGTAATCGGCAGGTACTCGCTCATTGAGGGAACATGGATCGAACCCGTTACGGCCGCCGAAATGATCACTTTCTTTGTGGCAATCATGGTGACACCTCTCGATGGTTTTTGAGTACTACTGGGCGTTTGATGGTGCGATCTCCGGTTCGTGGCGCCACCAACGCCGCCTTGAAGAACATGGGCGTTTTGCGGTGGATGCCTGACACGTCCGGGGTCTCCGGCCGTAAAATGTGTTGCATGGTTCAGCCCAGCCCATCTATGAGGAACGTGAGCGCGCACTCCTGCACTTCCCGTAGGGCCGGTGTCTCGACGTGGCCCAACGCGGGGATCAGGATCTGGCGTCCATTCGGCAGTGACCTCGTCACCGGATCCGGGGATCGGGCGATGTCGTCGTTTTCCCCAGCCACCATGAGCACCTCGGCGGTGATCCGGGCGAGTAATCCCACCTCGAAAGTGCGGGGCGGGCGGCTGATCACGGCCGCCATGGCGCTTAGGTCATTGCCCGAGGCCAGCGCCTCTTCCACAACCTGACGCAGCCCATGAGGGGCCCCTTGGGGAATTCCATGAAGAAGAGCAGACGAGACGGCCTCGCCCTTCTCCACCGAGAAGAGGTTCTCTCCGACCCCGGCGATTACCAACCGCCGGAAACGGGTGGGGTGCTCGGCGGCAAGCCGTAGAAGCAGCTTGCCACCGAGCGAGAATCCGACACCATCAAGGCAGCCGAGGTGCTCCAGCATGCGCCAGAGCTGATCTGCGATCTCGGCGTAATCCTCGGGCCGGGCGGAGGTGAGGACCGGACTGTGTCCGGGGAGGGCGACGGGTATGACCGTACGGCCTCGGGCCAGCAGCTCGCCTTCGAGCCAGGTTCCCCGCCAGGTCCTGTCGTAGGAACTCCCCCATCCGTGGACCAGCGCCACAGGAGGCAGGCTTTGGTCTACGGTATGGGCCGACAGCGAGTTCATGACCCGCGCCTCCTCAGCATGACCGAATCGTTGCCCTCGGCCACGAAGACCGCTTCCAGCCGCCGATGGGCGATCAGCAGGTCATCCTCGTAGCCGACAAGCGTGTCCTCGACGTCGCACACCGCTTGGGGAAGTTCCAGAGGAACAGGCAGGAAGCCGTGTCCGGCATATAGGACCAGAGCGTATCTGGCCACGATCCGGGAGTCCTCCTGCTCGCTTACCTGAAGGTTGGACACCAGGTGTCGGGACACCCTGTCTCCCGCGGCGCGGCGGGCGGCATATCCGTCGGCGATGGCCTGTCGGCCGGACATCGTCATTGCCGGCATCTCGCACACGCCCTCGGGCAGGAAAAACCTTTCCCCGCCGCTGCCGTGCTCGTGATCGACATTCCTCCAACTTCCGTGGACGAGCCCGGTGACGGAAGCGAGCAGGGCAGCCTGATTCGTTCCGCCGCCGACCTGTGATCGCATTGTGCCGCTCCTAGGATCCCTGGGTCATGAACGTTTCGGGCATGTTGTAGGCCCAGCCGTTCATGATTTCCGGGAACTTCTCCGGGCTGGTCTCGGCAATGAAAAATTCAGAGTCCTCGAACTCGTTCATGCCGGCGCTGAACTCATTGCGGTTGCCTGTGGGGTCGAAGGCGTACGCGAAGCAGTTGGTGCCGAAGCCCTGGGTGTCACGGTCGACGCCGCCCATGTGCCGGCCGGGGCCGAACTCCCACCGGTTCCCGGTTTCTACCAGCCGGTCCGAAAGCCGGAAGTAGTGGTTACCGTCTTCGACCGCGAAGGCGATGTGGTGCAGACGGTCTGACTTGCGTTGGGCCTGCATGTAGGCCAGGTCGTGGTCCATCTTGGTGGCGCGCATCCACGAGGCGGCCCAGTTACCGGCGATAGTCAATGCCAGAGACTGTTTGAACCCGAGCACCATCTTCATGAACTCCGAGAACTCGCGCGGGTCAGTCTCGCCCAGGAGATTGATGTGGTCAATGTCTGTAGGACGGAATCCGCCATCGGAAGTCATTTCGGTGACGCCGGCGCGTCGGTTGCCATCAGCTACCACGAACTCCATGCGGTGGCCGGTGGGCAGGTCGAACCCGAGGATTTCGTCGTGGCCGGGCCGGTCAGGGCTGCGGTACTGCTCATATTTCACGCCGTTGGTGGACAGGCGGTGGACGATTTCCTGGAGATCGTCGGCGTGGTCGACACCGAAAGCGAAGCTTTCAATGCTTTGACCTCCCGCGATGAGGGTCAGGTCGGCCGCGTCACCGGAACAGGCCAGCAGGGCACGGTCTTTGGTGCGGTCCAGCACGGTCAGGCCGAGTACGCCCTCGTACCATTCCAATGCCTGGCCGAGTTCCTCGACCCGGACAGCAGCGTGATCGATACGGTTAATTGCCATTTTGTTCTCCTAGGGATTGTCTTGCTTGGTGGTAATTCAGGGGTGGGTGGGTGGAACCGGATGACCGTCTTCGTGCTGTACGAACTCCTCCTCGGCCAGGGCGGATCGTGACCCATGCAGAAGCAGCCCGGCGTCGTTGGAAATCGCCCAGAATCGGCAGGCGGTCAGGGCCTCCGGCAAGGTCGTCTCAGGCACGGCTCCGATGGCCGTGCCCAGTGGCATGTTCCCGCTGGCAGCGGCATCGGCGACGGTTGCCAGCAACTGTGCGAAGGCCGGATCAGAAGGGTCTAGACCCGTGGACGCGGCCAGGTCCGCCATGCCGAGGAAGAGGTGGTCGATGCCGGGGACCGCCGCGATTTGTGCCGCGTTTTGTACTCCCAGGCTGCATTCGATCTGGGGGATCAGTGCAGCCTGCCTGTCCAGGCGCCGATACCGCGGCACGTCGCTGCCCCAGCCGCCGGCTCGCACCGTCGGCCCGTATCCCCGATTGCCGTCCGGCGGTAGGCGGGCTGCCCGGACCAGGCGTTCGGCGTCTTCCCGGGTTTGTATGTGAGGCACGAGCACTCCGTGGGCACCCGAGTCCAGAACCCTGGCGATCACCACATCATCGAGTTCAGGGACCCGGACCAAGGGCGGGATGCCTGCTCCGCGGGCAGCGCCGATGAGTTGGTGCACCTCGGCGAGCCCGAGGGGGGCGTGCTCCATGTCGATGATAACGAAGTCGAATCCTGCCAGTGCCAGGAGTTCGACCACATCGGAATGGGCGATCTTTACGAACGTGCCGCGGGCTGTGTGGACGGGTTCCTGCAGCAGTTCCCTGAAGTGCCTCATAGGGACGCTCCGGGCGGGTTCGGGTAGTCGGCGGCATTGACGACCCATCCCGGCTGTGCTGAAAAGTCAGCGCGGGGCGGGCAGAAGATGTCGATCAAGTGGTTGCGGACCTGGCCGACGGACTGGCTGGTATGGACAGCCGGCGGCGGGATAAATGCAATCGATGGGCTGCCCAGGAGGCGGTGCTCATCTTCGCGCCATTCCGCGGCACGGGATGTCCAGGGGGTACGGATGTGGTGGATGTACTCGCCCTCCACGGCCAGGGAGCATTGCTCGAAATCCGGGTGGGAATGCGGGGAGAGCGCGTCCGGATTGCGGGGTCCCTGGTCGGGATCGAACCAGTTGACCATGAAGGTGCTGGACCGGAAAATCCGGCCGAAACGCGAGGGCTCGTAGGGGTAGTCCTCGATACGGTAGGCCCGCACCCCGGGGTCGCCGATGGGGCCAAGCCACGGCTGGAACGGGGCAACGTGGGGGTGGGCCTCGGCGTAGTCCCCGGCGTTGCGGCAAGTAGCCAGCAGGTCCTCAGCCCGGCAGGAAAACAGGCGCACCAGTGGGCCGTTCCGGCGGATCTCGATTTCGCTGTCTCCCGGCGGCACCACGACAAGTGCCGGCCCAGCGACCTCACTGTCCTCCGCGCCCGCTGCCACGCTGACCATTCCTGCGTGGTCAAGCAGCAGCGCCACATATTCGTCTGGCTGGTCCTTGCGGGCGAAGGCGTCGCCCTCCACGGCCCAGGAGTAGGCGAGTACAAAATTCTGGCCGCGCACCCACCAGGTCCGGCTGCCCAGACCGGAGATCTCATCCGGTTCCAGCTGGCTGAAATCGAAGAAAGCAGGTTCAGCGGATGCCATGTCGCTGGCCGGGCCTGCGGGCGTCAAGCGTGAACGGAGGTTCTGGGGATCGTAGGTCATCAGGTTCTCCAAACAGCGGGATAGAAGTGGGTGCTGACGGTCATCGTGTGGCCGCCGCGGCATCAAGGGTGTTGCGCAGTAACGAGGCGATCGTCATCGGCCCCACACCGCCCGGAACGGGGGTGATGATGCCGGCGATTTCCTTGACGGCGTCAAAGTCAACATCGCCGCACAGGCCTGTTTCCCTACGGTGGATGCCCACGTCGATGACAGCTGCGCCGGGACGGATGTGTTCACGGCCCAGCAGTTGAGGGACGCCGGCGGCAGCGATGAGCACGTCGGCCTCGCGCGTCACCTCTGCAAGTTCACGGGTGCGGCTGTGGCAAATGGTGACCGTAGCGTGGCGGGCCAGCAACATCTGTGCCATCGGCCGGCCGACCAGGTCGGAGCGGCCCACCACCACCGCCCGGGCACCGGACAGCGGAACCTCGGCGTGATCAAGCAGAGTCATCACCCCCGCGGGTGTGCAGGGCTGCAGGCCTGGACGTCCCTGGGCCAGCCGGCCGGCGCTGATGGCGGTGAGCCCGTCTACATCCTTGGCCGGACTGATGCGGTCGATGATGGCGCGGAAGTCCAAATGCTTCGGCAGAGGAAGCTGGACGAGGATGCCGTCGACCTGGTGATCAGCGTTCAAGTCTTCAATGAGAGACTCAACCTCCTCCTGCGAGGCCTCGGCGCTGAGGTGCCGGTGGAGATCGCGCATTCCTACTTCCACGCACTGTTTTCGCTTGTTCTTGACATAAATCTGGGAAGCCGGGTCGTCGCCGACCAGCACAGTGGCCAGGCCGGGAGCTGCGCCAAGCCTTGCGACGTCGGCAGCGACGCTGCGACGCAGCTGGCGGGCTACGTCGGCGCCGTCCAGTACGCGGGCGCTCATGAAAACACCACCGTCGTATTGCCAAGCCGCACAACACGGTCCTCGCAGTGCCATTGCACCGCCCGCAGCAGCACCGACCGTTCCACGTCTGCGCCCTTGCGCTGGAGTGTGGCTGTGTCGTCCCGGTGACTCACCCGGATCACGTCCTGTTCGATGATCGGGCCCTCATCAAGGTCGGCAGTGGCGTAATGGGCGGTCGCGCCGATGAGCTTCACGCCCCGTTGTTTGGCCTGCTGGTACGGTGCCGCGCCCATGAAGGCCGGCAAGAAGGAGTGATGGATGTTGATAACCGGGCAGCCGACCTCCCGGAGGAAATCATCGGACAGGATCTGCATGTAGCGGGCCATCACGACCAGGTCGAAGTTGCCGGTCAGCAGCTGCAGCTGCTGCTGCTCGGCATTGATTTTGTTATCCCGGGAGACAGGGATGTGCACGAAGGGCACACCGAAGGAGCGCACCTGGGCGGCCAAATCGGCATGGTTGGAGATCACAAGACCGATCTCGACAGGCAATTCTCCCCGGCGCCACCGCCACAGCAGGTCCAGTAGGCAGTGGTCGTAACGTGAAACCATGATTGCAACCCGCTTGGGCGCCGCCACTTCCGTGATCTGCCACTCCTCAATCTCAAGCGGACCCGCTACCGAAGCAGCAAAGTCGCGCCGCAAGTCTTCGACAACGACCGATAAGTCCTTCCGGTGGAACACCAGACGGAGGAAGAAGTGACCTCCCTCGGGATTCGTCGTGGTCTGGTCCGATTCCACGATGTTGACTTCGTAGGTCCGCAAGAACTGGGAGATTGCTGCAATGATGCCTGGCCGATCGGCGCAGTGGACGATGAGGCGGCCAAGATCCTGAACATCCCCGTTGCCCGCAGCCTGAGTCGTCAGGATGCTGCGGTTCGTGGTTTCAGCTGTCTTAGTCATGGTTGTGCAACCTCGTGTTCTGAATCGGGAGGTGAAGCCAGATCCAATGGGACTCTGGTTTTGTGATCTGTATCTCAGCTTAGGAATCGGCTCCGGTGCCCCGCGCCCCCGGGGACCGAGGGGATTTCACAGCCCCTCGGTCCCCGGTGGTACGGCCGGGCACGTCATTTCCTTGCCGTCAGGCATCGGGGCACGCCCCGGGTATGGATTCCCAGAGGTGCTCCTCGCGGCTTCGGGGTGCCGGTATGGAAACGGCGACAGACAGGGGCAATTTTTCGCTGCTGCCTGGGATAGACGAGCGTCCGGGCATGCCGGAGCAGCCGAACTACACGAGGACGCCGGGTTCCTTTGTAAGGTCCCGCCGGCGGGTGTCCTGCTTGTAGGGTGCAGGGGCGACGGTGGCCCGGATCTCGGTTTGGGCTTCTCCCGGTTGCCCCCAGATAACCGTCACTTCGGTCCCTGGGGTGCTGTGCTCTACATCGATGAACGACAGCGACAAAACCTTTTTGAACCATCGGCTGTAGCCCGGGTGCGTCGCGTGACCGATCTTTTGGCCGTCTTTGACGATCCAATCGGTCCACGCCGAGACCCACTGGTTCTCGGGCAGGTCCAGCTGCTGGTAGACGGGCCCCTCGTCGTACAGCGAACCGCCAATGCGCTTCATGTCCTCGCTGTTGAACTCCAGCGTCACGACCGTGCGGCGCGGATTGGCCATCTCCTCCTCCAGAGCCTTTCGGCCCGGAAAGTCGTGGTCAAAGGCAATGTTGCGTCCCCATCCCATTTCGATGGGGCTGCGGTAGAGCTCTTCAATGTCAGACCCGTCCCAGCTGCCCGTGAAGGTGGTGGCGAAGTTGTAACGCATCGGCCCACTGAAGGGTGTCGGCTCCCACTCGGGCGGGAGGTTCTCGTCCATGAAGCGGAAGTAGTCAGTCTTACTGTCATCAGACAGTGCATTCATGAAGTGCATGCCACCCGTTGGATAGCAGGCCTCGAGGTGATTGATCATGAACGTCCGGGTGCCCAGGCGCCGCATCCCGAAGTCTTTGCCGGCTTCCAGGATGGCCTCCAGGACCTTCTGGTGGTTCTCGATCGGCCCCTGCAGTTCGAAGCCGACTTCCCCTGCCATGCCCTGACGTAGGAACATGACGTCCTCGCCTCGGATGGTGCCGTATTTAGTGGACATGAACTTCACGTCCAGCAGGTTGGCGTCCGTGAGCCGCTCCATAACAGCCAGGGACTTGGGCCCGGAAATTTGAAACTTGTGGGTGATCGGGAAGGTGATTTCCACGTCGTATCCGCCTCGGTGGGCGTTGTAGACCGTCCATTGCGGCGTCCCGACCTGATACTCGAAGTCGTCGTCCCCGTGACGGAGCAGGATGCCTTCAGAGATCACCTTGCCGTCGTCGTTGCACTGGATAACGTGCTTGGCCTTGCCGACCGGGAAATTGACGAAGTTATTGACGGACAAATCCCGGAAGAGTTTCAGTGCATCGGGGCCCTTGACTCGGATCTGTGGCACAAAGGACCAGTCTCCCACGTAGCAGTTCTCGTGCCACGACAACTGCTCATCCATCCACCCGGAGTTCTCGGACGGGCCCATGACGGGGAAGTAAGGTACCGGGGGTCGACCCGTGAAAGCGCGAAACTGCGCTGCATCGGTCATACGAATCCTCCTTGAATCGTGATTCCGACCACACTGGCCGGCCTCAAATCAGACTAGGCCTGGCGCGGTCACCCGCGCCCCCTCGGACGACCCATGGGGTTTGGGGTCCCCGGGGCTCTCCCCCCCGGGGGGGCGGCTAACCCAAGTTGCCCACCAGAGCCATCGCTGCACCTGCCGAAGCTCACATCCACATTCCTCAAGCCCGCCCAGCCGTGGGCTATCCGTGGCTCACCCTTCATTCACTGGTGAGGAATCGAAGCTTTCTGGCGGCAAAGTGTGTGGCAATCTAGAGGTCGTGCACGTGGCGCTCTCAATCACGGCTCATGCCCGGAGTCAACCCCGTGGACGAAATCCCCCCCGTGGTCTCCAAATTCTGTCCGGATTCCCGGGGTTCTCCATCCCGTCAGGGAATCCTGTCGGGGAGTAACATGAAAGCCGCGGTGACGCGGGTCACAGACGAAGGAGTCAAGGAGAGGGATGCCGGATATCGACCACGGAGCAATTCCGTCGGCGCAGGAGAACCTCCAACCAGTCCCGAACAGGGGACCGGTCACGATGCCGCTCATAGAACGCCAAGGGCAGGTGAGCGCGCTCAATGATGTGCTTCGCGGCGGCCTTAGCGGGTCCGGGCAACTGGCCCTTATTCAAGGACCGGCGGGGATCGGCAAAACCCGGCTTCTGGAGGAAACGCAGCGACTGGCCCATGATCTCGATGCTGAAGTGCTGAGCGCGAGCGGAGGTGAACTGGAGCAAGGCCATCCCTTAGGGCTGGTGCTTCGATTGCTGGAGCATCGCATTTCCAAGGCCTCGGAAGACGAACTGCCGATCCTGTTTCGTGGTCAGGCAGGGTTTGTGGAGGGATTGCTCACCGGCGCCTGGAGTGAGAGCACTACAGCCGTGAACGATGAGTTCGCCCTGATGCACAGCCTTTACTGGCTTATGGTGAACCTGGCGGACCGCAAGCCCCTGGTCCTGCTGGTGGACGACCTGCAGTGGGCCGACGAACAGTCCCTGCGGTTCTTCCTCTATCTCGCGCAGCGGCTTCAGGATCTACCGGTTGTACTGGCAGCCACCGTGCGCAGCGGTGACCCGGCTGCCGAGAACGACCTTTTGTCACGTCTGATGCTGCAGGCCGATCTTTCCCTTCGTCTTCAGGAGCTTACTGTCGAAGGTGTGCGCCAGTTCCTTCAGGCGGCGCTGCCAACGGAGAACCAACTCGCAGCAAGCCTTATCGAAGAAACCTGGTCGGCCACGCGCGGGAATCTATTTCTCCTGCGAGAAGTTGCGTCGACACTGAAGACCCGGCAAGCAGGGCTTCGGGGTGAACACGTTCCGGTCGACACGGCTCCGGACAAGGTAGCCCGCAGCGTCATGCTGCGAATTTCCGCGCTGGGCGCGGACGCGGTCGCGTTGGCCCGCGCCGTGTCCGTGTTGGGCACCTCCACCTCTTTGGCCGTCGCCGCGCAGGTAGCCGGGTTGTCCCATGATGCAGCCATTAGCGCCGTCGACCGGCTGTCCGCCGCCCAGATCCTTTCCTCGGACCCGGAGCTAACCTTCCACCATCCCTTGATCCGTTCCGCGGTTTACCACAAATACAGCGCAGATGAACGAGCCGCCGCCCACCTGGTCGCCGCCCGACTGCTCCACAGCGCAGGGGCCCGGCAGGAGGACGTTGCGCTGCACCTGATGCGGGCAGCACCCGCGCCCGAGGACTGGGCGACAACCTCCTTGCATGCCGCAGCCCGCAGCGCTGGTCAAAAGGGCGCCCCGGCGACTGCGGCGCGTTTCCTGCGCCGGGCCCTCGAATTCCACAAACCCGAAGACGCAGGCGACGCCCGCCTCCTCGTTGATCTCGGGATGATGGAAGCGGCGGCCGGGGAAACCGAGGCCCTTACTCACCTCGAGCGGGCCCTGGAACGCTTGGACGATCCCGCCGAAAGGGCTCTGGCAATGTACGCCCTGGGGCAGACTCTGTTCCGGTATGGCCGTTCCGCCGAAGCCCTCACCGTGTTTCGCCGCGGTGCCGATGATTTCGCAAGTTACGACCGGGAACTCAGCCTGCGGTTTGAGGCAGGCTACATCGCCTCCGCCGCCTATCTCTTTGGCCGCGCCCGCGAGGCCTTCGACCGCGTCACAACGCTGACCTCAGAGCTTGCGGCAAACGACATCGGCACCCTCTCCCCCGCAGAACGCCTTCTAGTGCTGCACTTGGCCGTCTTCCGGGCGATGTCGGAACCCGGATCGGCCCAACACGCTGCCCTGGCGCTCCGAGTACTGGGAGACGGGCTGCAGCTGTGGCGCGAGACCTCCGACGGTATGGCACTAAGCCACACCGTCCTCGCCCTGACCTGGTGCGGGGCGCCGCGTGCGGCCGTCGCGGTTGCAGACAAGGTACTGACCGATGCACGGCTGCGCGGAGACTCCCTGATCTTCGCCGAGATTTCACTTGCGCGGGGGCTGGCCATGTACGCAAGGGGCCGGGTAGATGAAGCCATGGCCGATGCCCAGGCCGCCGTCATCGGCATGAGCCGCGGCTGGAACTCTACAGTCCCCGCGCCCCAAGGTCTCTTGGCATACTGCCACCTGGACCGGGGAGAAATCGACGAAGCCGCAGACGTGCTGAAAGTTGCCGAAAAAGGCCTGCGGGATGAGCAGACCCGTGCCCTGAATGTTTGGTTCTACATGGGCCGAGGTCGCCTGAGATTGGCGCAGAACGATTTTCCGGGAGCATTCGATGACTTCGTGCAGACGGGTGAACTGCTGGAAGCCAACGGGTATGACAACCCGGGGTACATGCTGCTCCCGTGGCGGTCCCTCGCAGCGTATACGGCCCACAAGCTGGGGAGGACGACAGACGCTCAAACCCTCGTCGATAAGGACATCGACTTGGCCGAGCGGTTCGGCCTGCCCTCCGCTCTCGGCGCTTCAATACGCTACAAGGCGCTCATTGCCCATCCCACTCCAGACATCGATCTTCTGCAGAGGTCGGTTATGGTCCTTGACACAGAAGATCCCTCGCTTTTGGAACTGGCCACCAGCCTTTTGGAGCTCGGCGCGGCGCAGAGGCGCGTCGGTGAGCGAGTTCGATGTCGCAACACGCTTCGCCGCGCTCTGGATCTCGCACACCAGGCTGGGGCGCATGCAATTGAGAAACGCGCCCATGAGGAACTTCTCGCGGCCGGCGCCCGACCCCGCCGCCCTCTCATTCAAGGACCGAACGCACTGACCCCCAGCGAGCAGCGCATCGCAGACCTCATGGCCCACGGCATGACCAGCCGTCAGATCGCCGAGCAGTTGTATCTGACGCTAAGCACAGTGGAGTGGCACCGTCGAAACATCTACCGGAAGTTGGACGTCAACTCCCGGCAGGCATTGAAGGCCGCACTGACAGGTCAGCCCATGGACGCAGAAGCATGAGCCGCTGATAGTCCGAACAGCATGCCCCGTAGGCCGGATCGCCCCCACCGGCGAGGCACACCCATAGGCTTTTCCTGCCGGCCAGAGTCGCTTTCAGGACCTTAGCTCACACGAACTCCAAGGAAGACGCCGGCTCCGTCCCCTCGAACGAAGTGATGCAACGGACATCTGCTGGCCAAATCAATTCCTTCCCACAAGAACAGAGGTTTTTAAATGACACAACCAACCACCCACACGGACAGTTATGAAAACGGCCTCGGAATGCGCAAGCGCGTCATGGGGGACGCCTACGTGGAGCGGACCCTCGGCCAGGTCAGCGAATTCTCCCGCCCCGCCCAAGAACTGGTCACCGAATTCGCCTGGGGACAGATCTGGAACCGACCCGGACTCGACCTCCGAACACGTAGCATGCTCAATCTGGCCATGCTGACAGCGCTCAATAGGCCACATGAGCTCAGCGGCCACATCCGAGGTGCTCTCACCAATGGCGTAACCGAACAGGAGATCCAAGAAGTCCTCCTGCAAACAATGGCGTACTGCGGGGCACCTGCCGCTTTGGAGTCCTTCCGCATCGCCGAGGCTGTCTTGGATGAGACCCGCCACCGATAGTCCGTCCACGTCCAAGGTTGGGAGCCGTCCCGCATTTTCTCCCGCCACGGCGCGACAGCGCCGCTGGGTCGCTGGAGGCTGATAGAGGCTTCGGTACATTAATGCCTGAACAATGAGGTCCTATGGCTATGCGCAATGGTCAAACCCGTCCGCCTTTGACCGAGGGACACCTATCGGTTGCCGACTGACAGACCGCCAGCCGTGAGGATCTCCGGCATCAGGTCGGCGGGGACCGCGCAACCAAGGCATCTGGCGCCGCTGTCCCGGCGCTCTCCTGACAGGATCCGGCCGGTGAGCGTGATCTGACCCGGTGGCAGGACTCACCGCACAGGTCCCCCCCTTGTCAGGCGCAGGTTAGATGGCAGTGAGGGAAGCCAAACATTTGGAGGGCTGCCGCATTGGTCTGCAGAGCGAAGGGCCCGCCATCGCCCGTGCATCGCGAGAGTTTCACGATCAGGCCCCTCAGTAGTTCCAGAGAGGGGCGCCTGAAGCTGGCCTGTACGCCTCGGGCCGTGTCGGACGCGTGTGGCGTCGGTCAGTCAGTGAGGGCTGGAGGAGCCCGCTCCTCATAAGGTCACCAGTCGGTGACCTTATGGAAGCAAGTCGCCATCGAGGTAATTCGGGTATGGATACCCGGCCAATCCAGCAGCAATTTTCGATCGGAGCCATTCAACCGGTTGAGAAGGGACCACCCGTCGGCAGGTGTAGAGATTGATACGTCCAGGTTCTAGGCTGAAGGGCAGTGCGAACTGGCGAATGTTCCCTTGGGATTCGAGAATGTCGGCCAACGCTTTGGGCACTACACTCACGTGATCAGTCACGGCGAGGGTCTGCGAGACAACAGCGAAGCTCGGCAAAGTGATTCTGACTTGGTCACCGATGCCTACTTCAGTCAGGCGGCGGCGTACGTGCTCATGGCCTAGTTGCTTCGAAACCACGACATGTTTCTCTGCTGCGACCTCTCGCAAAGAGGGGCTGCCGGGTAGGCGAGGATGCGCGTTTGCACATATGCCCACATACGGCATATCCATGAGGGGCTCTATCAGCAAGTCAGCCTCGTGCATCGCGGGGATGCCGATAGCGGCGTCGACCTCATTACGAACCAGCCGGTCGTGAAGCTGCGAGATATCCAATGGAAGGACGTCGATGCTTACGTTGGGAGCATCAGCAAGTACGGATCTGACGATATACGGAAAGAGTGCCATCAACCCCAAGTCGGTCATCATAAGCCGGAAGCGGTGGGTGTTGGCTTTGGGGTCGAAAGTCGCGGCGCCACGAACCGCTGAGTCAATTGCACGAAGCGATTGGCTTAGTTCCGGATAGAGGCCGGCGGCCGTGGGAGTGGCCTCTAGACCCTTGGGTCCGCGATGGAAGAGCGGGTCGGCGAAAAGCTTGCGCAGCTTGGAGAGTGCATAACTGACCGAAGGCTGGCTGATGGCCAAGATCTCAGCGGCATCAGTCACGCTCCGCGTCTCGTATACCAACACGAATACACGCAAAAGATTCAAATCGTACTTTGAAGCCGGTTCATCCATATGCCTAGAGTAGTTGAATATCTTTGACAATAGATAGTATCTATATATTTATCTTCAAATTCTATTTGATAAATACACCTGAGCGCTTTACCTTGAAGTAAGTGGTGATGCAGGCCACAGAACAAGAGTCGAGCAGCGAAACGGGGAGAAATCCCAAGAGGACGCTGGCTATGGCAAGTACGCAACAAAAGGTGGAAACAATGACGTACACCGTCGACAGCATGCGCAAGGGTCCCGAGGGATACGCGTGGAGCCGCTTCGGTCAGCCGGAGTATACCGACTGGCTTGACGAGAGCCTCTCCTGGAAGGAAAGCTGCTACATCGGCGACTGGTCCTTCCTGTGGCAGCATCGTTTTACCGGTCCCGACGCGCTGCGCCTGTTCGAGGACACCACGGTGAACAGCTACAAGAAGTTCGCTATTGGGCAGTCTAAGCACGCAATTCACACCAACCGGGATGGCAAAGTCATTCATGAAGGCGTGCTTACTCGCTTCGGTGAGGAGGACTTCGTCGTCCACGGGCGCGGCGGCTTCTGGGCTGCTTTCAATCTTGAGCGTGGCAACTACAACGCTCAAGTGTCGAAAGAAGACTGGTTCATCTTCCAGGTTTCAGGCCCGACCGCCGTCAAGGTCCTGCGAACGCTTACGGGCTCAGACGAATTGCTGAACGCCAAGTACATGTACGCAGTGCCGATCACGGTCGCCGGTCATAAGATTCACGCCCTTCGCCAGGGCATGGCCGGCGAGGTCGGCTTCGAGCTCCAGGGTCCCAAGGAAGCCGGCAAGGCCGTGTACGACGCCGTACTCGAAGCAGGTCGGGAGTTCGGCATCCGCAAGCTAGGTGGCAGGGTGGCCGCGATCAACCATCTCGAGGCGTGTTTTCCTACCATCGCCACCGATTACATCCCGGCGATCTTCGATGAGGACATGGTCGAGTACCTGGACTACTTCCGTTCGGCGATGCCCGCCTTCGCCCAGCCTGCGTATATCGCCGGCAGTTACGAGGGCAAGGACATCAGCGAGTACTACCGCAGCCCCATCGAATTGGGCTGGGGCCGAACCGTGAACACTGATCACGACTACCTCGGACGTGACGCCTTGGCTGAAGAGAAGGACAGCCCGCGTCGCGTCATCCGAACCCTGGAGTGGGACGGAGACGACGTCGCCGAGGTTCAGGCTTCCTTGTTCCGGGACGGGGAGCACTACGACTTCATGGACATGCCCCGGGACCAACGCGGTTTCATGTGGGCGGACCGCGTCGAGGTCAACGGCGTCCTCGTAGGAGTAGCCACCTCGCGGGGGTACAGCTACTACTTCCGCAAGATGCTCTCCCTGGCCACCATCAACGTCGAGTATGCCGAACCAGGTACCGAAGTCAGCGTCATCTGGGGAGCCCCCGGACACCCCCAAAAAATCATCCGAGCCGTTGTCCGGCCAGCCCCCTACAAGACCGATAAATCACGAGGTGATCTCCTTGCAACCGTCTAGCACGACACTGCCGGCACCAATTGCCGCCGCCTCAGGGCCCCAGGACATCGGGCGTCTGGTTGTCAGCTGCCCCGACCAGCCGGGCATCGTCGCCAAATTGACACAACTGCTCGGTCAGCACGGGGCGAACATAGTCTCCCTGGACCAATTCACCACCGGTCCCGAAGACGGCACGCTCTACCAGCGGACAGTGTTTCATCTGCCGGGCTACGCGGCCCGAAAAGAGTCCCTGGAAGCTGACATCCAAACAAAGCTAGCCGGTCCGCTTGACATGCAGTGGAAGCTTACCGACGCTTCAAAGCGCAAACGTGTGGCAATCTTCGCCTCGAAGACGGACCACTGCCTGCTTGACCTTCTGTGGCGTCACAGGCGTGGTGAAATCCCGATGGATGTCGTCATGGTCATCTCTAACCACCCTGACCTCGCAGACCAGGCTCGCCCTTTCGATATCCCCTACTTTTACGTTCCGGTCACCGGCGATAAAAAAGAGGCTGAGCGCAAGCACCTTGAACTGTTGAACGGCAACGTCGACCTCGTGGTCCTTGCCCGGTATATGCAAATCATTTCGGCTGAATTCCTGGACGAAGTGGAAGTCCCCGTGATCAATATCCATCACTCCTTCCTCCCCGCCTTCATCGGTGCAGGGCCCTACCAGAAGGCCAAGGATCGCGGCGTCAAGCTCATCGGCGCAACTGCCCACTACGTAACCAAGGATCTCGACGAAGGCCCGATCATCGAACAGGACGTCATCAGAGTCTCGCACCGAGAATCAACACCACAGTTGATGCGCTTCGGGGCAGATGTTGAGCGGAGCGTCCTCTCCAGGGCCGTTGCCTGGCACTGTGAGGACAAGGTCATGCGCGACGGCAACACCACGATTGTGTTCTAGCCGTGGGAACCTCACACATCGTTGACGGCAAAGGCCTTGCAGCGCGTCTCCGAGAAGAGCTCCGCTCCGAGGTCGAACAGTTCAAGCGCGCCACCGGCCGCTCCATCGGGCTCTCGACCGTCCTCGTCGGAGATGACCCGGCCTCTGAAGTCTACGTCGGCAGCAAACGTCGACTCTCGCAACAGGCAGGGATCGATGATCACCACCGCCGCCTGCCGGCCGACGCGACGCAGGAACATGTAGCCGGTGTTCTGGATGAATTGGCTGCCGATCCTGCAGTCGCCGGAATCCTGCTTCAACTTCCACTGCCAAGCCACCTGGATGCCAAAGCCCTCATCGACCGCATCCCCTGGGAGAAGGATGTCGACGGACTCACAACGACCAGCGCTGGCCGTCTGGCCCGAAACCTGGACGGCCTGCGACCCTGCACACCGCTTGGCGTGATCTCCCTGCTGGAGGCTGAAGGCGTTCGACTCCAGGGAATCAGCGCCGTGGTTGTCGGACGGTCCGATCTCGTCGGAAATCCCCTGTCCCGGCTCCTGCTGCAAAAGGACGCAACCGTGACGCTTGCCCACTCCAAAACGGAAAATCTTGCAGAAGTCACCAGCCGAGCGGCATTGGTAATCGCGGCGGCCGGAATCCCCGGCCTCCTGGGAAAACAGCACATCTCACCAGGGGCGGTAGTGATCGATGTAGGAATCCACCGCACGGCTACCGGCCTGGTCGGCGACGTCGACTTCGACGCCGTAAGCACCGTGGCATCCAAAATCACGCCAGTGCCCGGCGGCGTCGGCCCAATGACGATTGCTGAACTACTCAGGAACACGCTAAGAGCGGCGCAGCTCCAGAACTAGCTCGACTAGTTCAACCAGCGTCAGCAATCAATCAACAATTCCCAATCCCATTTGCCTAAGACGGCAGAACCAAGACACCTCACCGAAGGACCTTCCATGCCTCAAACTAATGTCGCCACTGTTGTCGGCAATGCCAAAATCAACCGTTTCCACATCAAAGCCGCAGGTATCTGCGCCCTACTCATGGTCATCGACGGATATGACCTCGTTTCGTTCGGATCCGTAATTCCCCTCCTCATCAGGGACTGGGGTGCTGACCCCGTAGCCCTTGGGCTCGTAGCCTCTATGGCTTTGGCGGGCATGTTTGTCGGCGGACTGGTCGTTGCTCCCGTGGCCGACAAGTACGGCCGACGAAAAGTGCTTGTGGCCGGTTTAATCCTGGTCAGCTTTGCGGCGTTCGCCTGCGCCTTCGCTGAGTCTGTGCTGGTCCTGGGAGCGTTGCGATTCATAGTGGGCATTGCCCTGGGCACACTTGTGCCGAACCTTGTAGCTCTCACAGGTGAGATCGCGCCGACCAAATCGAAGGCACTATTCGTAGCAACGGTGTCGGCCTTCTACGCCGTCGGTGGCGTCAGCGCAGCCTTGATCTCGATCTGGGTTGAGCCGTTCTTGGGCTGGCACGGGGTCTTCTACGTTTCCGGACTGTCGATTTTCCTGGTTCCCGTAGTGCTGAAGCACCTGCCTGAATCTCCTGAGTTCCTGGCGCTGCGTGGCGATCGGAAGCGGTTGGATTCCGTGATGAAACAAATTGAGCCGAGTTGGGACTCCAGTTTCGAGATAGTCCAGCCTGCTCGTGCTCAGTCGAAGTCGCGCATCGCACAGCTGTTTACCCACGGCAACGCCTTGGCGTCATCGCTGATGTGGGTCTTCTTCATCATGACCATGCTCCTGACTTACGCACTGAACACCTGGCTGCCCAAGCTGATGCAGAATGCAGGATTTGAACTTGGTTCGGCCATGTGGACACTCGTCGTTCTCAACGCAGGCGGACTTCTCGGATCCATCGCCGGAGGTTGGATGGCCGGGCGTACTTCCTACCGGAAAACCCTTATCGGTTACTTCGTTGTGGCAATTGTTTCCCTGCTGGTGCTCTCATTTAGGCCTGGCTCGCTCGTCCTGAACATTGCCCTGTTCACGGCCGGAGCAACAATCATCGGCATCCTGGCAATCATCCACGCCTTCGCTGTGGAGTTCTACCCGGTGCATGTCCGCACGACGGGCGTCGGATGGGCGTCGGGCAACGGACGTATTGGCGCGATCGCCGGTCCGATCCTTGGAGGTGCGCTTGTGGCAGCCGGACTCCCTCTGCAGATCAACTTCCTTCTATTGACCATCCCCGCAGCCATCGGTGTTATCGCGGTGATCATCGTGACCGCGCGCCGGTTCAAGATGCCCGTAGCCCCAGCGGAGGAACGCGTTCCCACCGCCTAAAGCGTCCAGTTCCAAGCCACCGTCCCCTGTTCCTCAAAAGGGTTTGAAAGTCGGTTCCAAGGCGCACCAACGATTGCTAGTGGTTCCAATGCAGTTCAGGAACCCTTCACTCGCACTGAACCTGCTCCGTACACATAAACCGGTCGGAGACCAAGCCATCTCCTTACCTTCACTCACGGAGAGTCAAAGTGACGCCGCCATTGCTAACATCACGCGCCGAAATATCGATTGAACGTCCACATCGCTGGGCCAAGCAACTCGTCACCCACTTGAGCCGCAGAATCCCATCGGAACAATCGCCGGAGGGCGATGTCCTCACTATCGGTGGCGGGAAAGGAATCGTGCATGTCCACGCTGACAAGCTGGTGCTGCGCGCCGTCGCCCCTGAAGCCGAGTCGTTGGCGCACGTGGAAGGCGTACTTGCCCGGCACCTTCACAGGTTCGCCCGCCACGAGACCGTGAGCATTGTGTGGATCCGCTAGGAGATTAACCTCCTGACATTGCGGATCCGATGCCAAAGCTCTGAACCATGGCCGCCAAGATCACCGCTGCCCATAAACAATTTCGTCAACCGTAAAGGAGTCCTCGATGTTGAAGAGGAGAATGCTCGTCGTCGGCGCGCATAGTGCAGATTTCGTCTGGCGGTCTGCAGGGGCCGTTGCCACCCACACTAAAGCCGGAGGCGAGGCACTCGTGTTGGCCCTGTCCTACGGCGAACGGGGGGAATCGGGTGAGCTGTGGAAGATACCCGGGCAGACCGAGGAGAACGTCAAACGTATCCGGCATGAGGAAGCGTCAAGGGCGGCGGCAATCCTTGGAGCTGATTTCCAGGCCTTCGACCTAGGCGACTATCCGCTGGAGATCGGCCCGGATGACATTTCTCGTCTGGCCGAACTCATGCGGGACTTTCAACCCCACCTGACCCTCACTCACCCGGCAAAGGACCCGTACAACCCGGACCATCCCGTCGCCCACGCTGCAGTGGCTCGCGCCCGGCTCCTGACAGCCGGTGCAGGCGTGGACAGTGGTTTTCGCACCGCGCCCCCGGCAGAGTTCCTGGCCTTTGAACCCCACCAGCCTGAACTCTGTGAGTTCACACCCTCGGTCTTTGTCGACATCAGCGAAGTCTTTGAGCTCAAAGTGCTGGCAATGAAAGAGATGAAGGCCCAGCAGTACCTGCAGGAGTACTACAGCCAGCGAGCCGAGCACCGTGGCAACCACGCCCGCAAGGTCACCGGCAACAAGCAGATCCGGCAGGCCGAAGCGTTCCAGCGACTACTGCCCAACGTCGTCGATCAGCTCTAGGAAAGGAAACAAGCATGAACGCTCCTGCTAAGCAACTAATGGAACAAGCTGCGACACTGCCCACCGCAAATATCGGGGATGCCATGGACAGGCTCAACGTCGTCGATTCCGGAATTCATCCAGTATGGCCAGGGGCGCGGATAGTCGGCCGCGCGTTCACGGTCATGACCGCCGGTGGAGACAACAAGGCCATTCATGATGCTCTGGACCTTGCCGCCCCCGGGGAGGTTCTGGTCGTGAACGGACAGGGAGCAACGCACCGCGCCCTCATCGGGGAACTTATAGCCGGTCGGGCTGCCGCGTCAGGGGTGCTCGGGTTCGTTATTGATGGCGCTGTCCGTGACGTCCGGGACCTGCAGATGATGCAGTTTCCTGTGTTCGCCAGGGCAGTCTCGCCAGCTGGCCCGTACCGGAATGGGCCCGGCTACTGTCAGCGACCTGTGGCCATAGGCGGGGTAGTTGTGAATCCAGGGGACCTCATCGTGGCCGACGACGATGGGGTGGTCGTGGTCCCGCATCAGTTCGAGGCCGATGTCATTGCCAAGGCCGCCCTCAAGCACGAGCAGGAACTCGCGCAGCGAAATGCAATAGCCGGTTCGGCCAGCACTCACTAAGCCGGTCATCGGCCGCAAAACCTGGTAAGTCAACCCGCTAGGAACGGAGAAACAAAATGCCATCGTCTACACCGGTGGTTCCCGGGACATACGTCTTTGACGTTGTCCAGAGCGCCAGAGGATATGCACTAAACCGCCTATGTGGCTCCCTCAAAGACCCAGCCAACCGCGAGCTTTTCAGCGCAGACGAGGCCGCCTATTGCGATTCATATGGCCTCACACCAGAGCAACGGGACGCCATCCTTCAGCGCGACTGGACACGCATGCTGGACCTGGGAGGCTCAATTTTTTATGTGTTCAAACTCGCCGTATTGGATAAGAAATCAATGCAGGATTTGGGCGGAATATTCACTGGCATGACAACGGAGGAATTCGTTGCATCCCTGAACGCAGGAGGACGTCACTTTGGCTGAATTGATCTGGGGACTCGGCACTTCGCACGTACCATCCATTGGCGCGGCAATGGACAACCACAAAACCGAGGAACCCTACTGGAAACCGCTGTTCGATGGCTACCGCCCAGCCCGTGAGTGGATGGCCGAGCACAAGCCCGACGTAGCCATCATCGTCTACAACGACCATGCGAACGCAATGGACCTCGGCATGACTCCAATGTTCACCATCGGGACGGCCGCCAAATACAACGTCGCCGATGAAGGGTGGGGTAGCCGCAACGTCCCGCCCGTTGTCGGCCACCCTGAACTGTCCGAGCACCTCCTGGTGAACCTCGTGGACGACGGGTTCGACATGACCGTATGTCAGGAACTGGACGTTGATCACGGTCTTACGGTTCCCCTGTCGGTCTACTGCCCTGATCCCGGTGACGCATGGCCATGCACGGTAGTACCAATCCTGGTCAATGTCCTCCAGTACCCGCAGCCCACGGCGGCACGCTGCCTGGCACTGGGCGAGGCCCTCGGGAAGGCCATCCGCTCCTATCCGGAGGACATCAAAATCGCAGTATTTGGCACCGGAGGAATGTCGCATCAACTCGCCGGTACACGGGCTGGCCTCATCAACGAAAAGTTTGACCGAATGTTCCTCGAGGCCATCGAAACTAACCCTTCTGCCCTCACGGCGCTGTCGCGGGAGGACTACATTCGGGAAGCCGGATCAGAGGGCATCGAACTAATTATGTGGCTGGTCATGCGAGGAGCAATTGGATCATCAATCCGTCGGGTCCACGAGGCATACCACGTGCCGGCTTCAAATACCGCCACCGCCCTAGCCTTGTTTGAAACCCTGCCCTCGAACGGAGTCGAAAATGCTCAACACCTCTGATCCAGAAGAAACAGACTCCGGGCCCTTCGTATTGGTCCACGGGGCATGGCATGGAGCCTGGTGCTGGCGGCCCGTCCAACATCTTCTTGAAGCCGCAGGAGCACAGGTCTTCACCCCAACCCTTACCGGTCTGGGCGACAGGGCCCACCTGCTGACCCGGGAGACCGGACTGTCCACCCACGTAATGGATGTCGTGTCCTTCCTCGAATCAGAAAACCTGCAAGACGTAGTCCTCGTCGGCCACAGTTATGCAGGACTGGTGGTTACGCCTGCCGCCGCTCTTGTCCCGGATCGAATAAAGCGGCTAGTGATCTTGGATGGCTTCTTGCCCGAGGCAGGAGAAGTGGCCATGGACTTGCTGCCCGAACGAGCTGCAGCCCACTACCGGGAGTCAGCGCACAAGAATGATGGACTGGTCATTGACCCCAGGCCGCTTGAAAACCTTGGAGTCACCGACCGGCAAATCATTGAGGATTTGTCCCCGCGGCTCACCGCCCACCCTGCCAAAACCTACCTGGACAAGGTCGAACACGGATTATCAGACCTGCCATTCCCGGGCGAGTATCTGCTCTGTTCCGGATGGTCAACGCCGTTCTTGCGCTTTGCCCAGCGGGCCAACACCAAGACCTGGCGAGTCAGTGAACTAGATGCTGACCACGAGGTGATGGTAACGAATCCGGACTTGCTTGCACATCACCTGCTGCACCCCAAGCACCAGCCAGTAAATATGGCTCCATAGATGGAGAAAAGAATGGAATTCTTAGTGCGCCAAGAAAACAACATGCCGCAGCTACCAACAGACGAAGCTGCTCGGATCAAATCGGCAGAGCGAACCTATGCACAGGAACTGCGCGACCAGGGCATCCTAAAGCGCCTCTGGCGGATACCCGGGACAAGAACTGCCATTGGCTGGTACGAAGCGGAAAATGCAACAGAGTTACACGACGTACTCTCGAATCTGCCCACGTTCCCGTGGCAGTCCATCACCGTCGAGGCTTTGGCCACTCACCCACAAGAACAGGTGCTGGCCGCTTCCAATCCCTCCAAAGTGGCTAAACGATAAGCATTTGGGGTGCAAGGAACGAGACGGAGAACCTGAGGAAAGCACTCCCCACGACCATGTAGTCCGAGCAGGAACTCCGCGCGCGGCACGTCCAATGGCCGCCCCACGATTCACGTGATCAATTTATTGATGCCCGAACTGCTTGCCAAGTTGCTGCCTCAGCGTGCTCGCGTGAGCGGGGCGCCATCAATTCGACGCATTATCGAAGTCAGCGGCCACCAGACTGCGGCCGTCACCATCAAGCGACTGCGCAACCAGTCCGCGCGCTTCGAATTACGTGTGTCAAGCCAGCGTGGACACCAAGCAGCTTCGCTAGCTCAGCACGAAGCATTTAACAAACGCTGTCTGCGCCAACAAGCCGGAATCCGCAGCCCAAGCCATGAGGAATCATATCGAAGGCGTAGCCACGTCATAAGACCTGCTACCGAGGCGGGGGTTTGACCACGTCGATATGCAGCCATTCCTAGCTCACCCCTGAAATATCTCGAGGAAACTATGAGTACCACTTACCCTATGCCCATTACGATTTCCAACCGCCGCGAACTCGATCAGATGCTGGACAGTGCAGTTGAAGCGGCAATCGAACAGGCTACCCAACGGCCCGGAGCAGGCATCCTCGTCACGCGCCATAACCACCGCTCCTTCAGCCTTTCATTCAGCCAGGAGGTCCCATACGGAACGATCATGGAGCGAGACATGCGTCCATCTTTTGACACCCGCTCCAATGCCTGACAGAAGATGCGCAGCCTTCGACCTGCTCACTACCGCATTAGTCGACGTTCTGTCGTTTGGCCCGCTCAGGAAGTCTGACGACGAGAACCGTCGTCGCAGATTCGCCTCAGGAAGCCGCTTATCCCCCTGCAGGCGGGCGAATCGAGTCCGAGAACTTGGCCCCCCGACGCGGGCTGTTGCTGCGCCAGTGATTCGGCTTGGCAACAGGAAATTTGTCGACGATCGGCTGGCACTCGTGACACGGCGGCTTGGAGCGGGAGAACCCTAACTGATGCCCAAATGCTGCCTGTGCTGCACAGCGGGAGCAGATGCCCAAACGAACGTAGTGTCGCCTCATGGCGTCATACGTCGTGGCCTGCCGAAGGGTTTCATCACGGTCAATGTGGGACCGGGAGGAGGATTTCTTCATCATTTTCCTTGATTTCGTACGCGGATTGTTTGATGGCAATGGGCTACTGAGTCCAGATACACGCCGGACTTTTCTCGCCCGCGCCTGATGTTCCTGACCTAGCAATTGCGGCCAAGATGATGGGGAGGCCATTCCTGAGGGGCCTTCAGGATTGGTTGATGACTACTGCGAGGCAACGACGATCGTGACCAAGCCGCAGGGAGTAGCCGGTCCTACGCCTGTTACTTAGGCCAGAAGGCAGGCCCAAGGACCGCCCCCAAGCAGCATTGAACGAGCAACTGGTACCACTGACGCAGATATGAGCCGCCTGCGGCTCTGGGAGGGCTGGCAACGCCGGGGTACCCAAAGCTTGGATCGATTTGGGTACCCCGGGGTGCTAAGGCCACCGGATCTAGGAGTCGGCGCCCTGACCTTCAGCTTCGACTTCGTAGACGAGGTCCGCCATCCAAATCGGCGGCACCGATACCTCCAGCGCAGGGTCGGAAGTCCAGGCTTCTTCTGCTGTGGGAACAGTGATGGTTAAATGATCGAGTTGTCCTGACGCCGTTTCTTGCGCAGATAACCCGCTGACTCCGCCGTCCCGGTGTGCTGGGAAACCACTCGCGAGGACAAGCCCGCAGCGACCGCCAGGGTTTTCACCTTTGGCCATGCCTCTCCCGTGCGATTGTCGGCGAAGGTGGCAAGGGCCCAGCAGGTCGCCTTGACTCCCGAAGGGAGGCCAGACTTGGCAATCGCCTTGCCGTACTGCAAAGGGCGCGACGGCTCGCTCGGTACGCTCACTGTTCTCCCTCCGGAATCAGCAGCGTCCAGCCGTACCGGCGGCGGCCGAAGCCGTCGTAGAAATTGCGGTCAATGTATCCCTTCGCATGGAGTTCGGACATGATCGCCAATGACGTCAGATCCCGCCTCTCCCGCCCAAGCGAGGCATTGATCCGCTGCCAGTCCGTAAAGGACGCGCGCCCGATGCCAACGGAGAGGGCCATCACCTTCGCCACACCGAGCGTCTCAGGCGGAAGGCTGACGTCGCTGGCGATTGCCTCGAGCCAATGAACCAAGAAAGGATTCCGCGCCGCGAACTCGGAGTTGCTGCCGCCGTGATCGTTGGACGTCAGCGGCTCACATGCCTGCTTCACAGGAACCGCCTCAGACGGCGGTTCGGTCAACTGGGTCATTAGTTACCTCCATTTTTGGGTCAAAAGGGCCCGACAGGGCAGGGAAGTGCCCCGTCGGTCTGATGCGAAATGATTTAGTGGTGAGTAATGTGGTCCGTGGAAGAGGCTGTCAATGGAAACGAGATCCGTATTCCGGCTGGCTCATCAGACCGGCTCGCCAACTGCTTGCGGGCCAAGCGGATGACATGGTCACGCAGGCAGCGGCATTGCGAACCAAACTTTGAAACCCCGGCCTCGGACACCCGACAGACGGCTGCGCCGTTCCAGGTAGTTGTGAGCGAAGGTGGAAAGGGCCCAGCGGGTCGCTTTGGTTCCCAAAAGCAGGCCGGACTTCGAACTGCAAACCCCGTACGGCAGATCGAGCGAGGACTGGCTCGGAACTTAGCTCACAGTTCTCCGTTCGGAATAAGCAGCAACCAGCCGTAGACAAACGGGTTGTCGGCGTCGCGGTCGAGGTATCCCTCCAACTCGAGTTCTGACATAGTCTCGAAGACCGCGAGATCCCTCCTGTACCGCCCGAGCGCGACATTGATCCGCTGCCAGTCGATGAAGGCCACGCGGCCGACGCCAACTGAACGGGCCATGACGCTTGCTACCGCGAGCGCTTCGTAGGGCAGGCTGCCGTCATTGGCGATCGCACGCAGCCAGTGGACCAGGAACTGATTCGTCGCGGCGATCATCGGGCTGATGCCGGCATACTGTGCAATACACCGTGGCCCGTCCGCCGGCGGGGCAGGTACCGCATCCGAGCACGACGGGTGGGTCAAGTGGAACATTGAATACCTCCATTTATTGGGTCAAAAGGGCACGACAAAGGCCGGAAAGGGCCTGGTCGGTTGAAGCGATACAACGAGCGGCGCTCTTCCGCTGGTTGGCGAAGAGGCTGGTGGTGGAAACTACAGGCGTGATCCGGCTGCTCATCCCTGCCGGGTGGACCGTTTCCGTCCACGCCACCGGAGAGTCGGGCTTCCACTCTTTCGTTTGACTATTGGCAGCGCTCACTGCGGCGTCTACTGACGCTGTCAGGAGACAAAGGAATCCTCGGTGCCACTTGCAGTACCGTTGTCAGATATTCGCCGCACAGGGCCGCTAGTGACCCATCCGGGAGTGAGCTGGTTAAGGGCGCAGACTCACATAACGCCTTCTGTTGGAATCGACGCCCTTTCTACCGAGAGCTGCCGGCAGATGCCTCGGCAAGCCCGGACGGTTATTGATTACGGTTCCCCTTTACGTGTTGTGCGGGTTGTTGACGAGGATGTGTGTGTACAAGGAAGAAATCGTTGGCGTACGCGGAGCTTGCTCCGCCCTCCGGGCTGCGCGGCGCTCCGCTTACCTTGACAGCCGAATCGACTGTCCCGTTGCAAACGGACCCGGATCAAGGTGATGGCCCGCCCTTCAGGCGCGGGCCGCCTTGGCACAAAAGATCACGGTGATGACCCTGCCACTCAGGCAGGGGCCCATCGTCATCCGAACCGCATGGTCAAGGCTTGGGATGATTGCCAATGGAGTAGTTAGTGATGAGGTAGTTCCAATCAGGTAGTCCTCCCTTGAGGTCGTTCTACCTGAGGTAGTTATGGTGAGGTAGTTAGGGAGCGGCTTATTCGGGGCACCCGTAATGGAATTCGGGTGTGGGGGTACCCGGACAAACCCTGAGTACCCCATCCGCTTTTTAGTTCCTAGCTGGCACCATTTGTCGAGTTACGTGCTACGGCTTCCCTGGGCGGCCCCGTCACCGCACATCCAGGTGATTGCCATGCTCGTCCATGGCACCGGACTCCTCGGTAATAACCATTTCATCGGTGACCGGCACGGTGATCGTATAGAGGATCGAATTGTTGCGGCGGATGTGCTTGTGCAGGTACCCCGCTGCTTCAGCACGTGCAGTGTGCTTGGAGACGACTGCCTTCGACAGCCCGACGGCCTTGGCCAGTGTCGCCACTGACGGGAACGCCTCGCCGGTCTTGTTGTGCGCAAAGCTTGCAAGCGCCCAGCAGGTGGCCTTGGTGCCTGAGGAAAGTTCAGAGTTGGCGACGGCCGTCAGGTACTGCAAAGGCTGGGACGGCACACCCGGGACCGAAATCATTCCTGCTCCTTCCCCGGCTGCGTCAGCCGCCACCCCTGCGTGAAGGCCCTGCCGTCGCCCAGATCGCGTTCCAGATACCCGGCAGACTGAAGTTCCGTAATGCTGGCGCGCACTGCCGGGTTTGTCCTGGCGCGTCCGAGCGAAGTGTTCAACGTCTGCCAATCAGTGGTGGCGACGTACCTGACGCCCATGGCGCAAGCAATGGCCGACGCAACCAGGTAAGACCCTGAGCTCACTGCCGGGTCTCCGATGACGGCCTTAAGCCAGTGGTCCCTATAGGTGTTCATCGCGACGCTCACGAAGCCTCCACTCCGGCGGTCTCGCAGAGGATCGGACCTGCGATGTAGTCCGTTGCCTCGCGGGCAATGAGCCAGTCGGGTGCGAGCCGGGGCAACTCGGGTCCGGCGCGCCATTCGTAAGTTTTGATGCACGAAAGCATGGATTTCCTTCATCGATGGGTGCCCAATAGGGCCTGAGTGTGAGATGAATGGACGGCCGAACTCCGCTACGTAGATGCACGAACTCAGCGAAAAGGTTGAATTACCGGTGCCATTGAGGCGGCACCATGCGGAGCCGGCTCGCGATAAGCTACCGGGTCGCCCGCTGCTGGCGGGCCCAGCTGATGACATCGTCACGCAAGTAACGACATTGCGAACCAAACTTGTGGAACCGCGGTCCGATGGCCCGGCCTGACTGAGCCAGCCACTTCTCGGAGACGTTCAGATAGGCGGCCGTTTGCCGCCGCGTGAAATACGGGGACGCGACGGCGTCAACGGGCTCCGCACCTCCGTCATGGGAATTCTTGTCCAATGGACTCCTCATTCATTCAGTTAAACACTGTCGTCTTGGCAACCACAACGTGCCAAGCTGTAAGTACAGCATACCTGCCAATCACATGGTGTCAAGCACCCCGGTCCTGGCAACCCAAACGTGCTGGGTCGTAAGTACAGCATACCTGCCAATCGCACGGTGTCAAGCACGCTAGGCTTGGCAGCCACATTGTGCTATTGTCGCTTACATGATCGCTGTTGAACTCCCCGACCTTCCACCCAACGTTGAGTACCGCGGCCCTAAAGACGGTCCGGTCGTGGAGGAATACATGGTTGGCGAGCATAAGGTGACAGCCCTGTCGGCGCCATATCTCGTCCATGGATTCGACGTAAGCATTGGCTGGGAGGTTGGCCACCCGATGGGGCATTTCCGGGACCCAAACAAATTGAGCATTGAGTTCGACGAGTTCGAACATGGGACAAGCGGAATCCAATCCCAGGACTCGCTGGAGGGCATCACAACATCTTTGTTGCGATCCATCCCAATGGCACATGCCCGCGCCCTCTTGCGCGAGCACCATGAACAGCTTTCAGTAGCTGACCTCCGCCGTGATATCACGCCCTTCCCTTCCCGGGTGGAAACTGACCGCGACTACACGCACGTCGCCGCCGCATATGTCGCTCTCGGGGAAGTGTCCGTCGAGCCCATCAAGCGGCTTGCGGAATGGAGCGGTGAGAGTATCGATACCTGGTCCGCTCGACTCCGTCGGGCAAGAGCCAAGGGAATCCTCGAAGGTAAAGGGCGCCAAGCCCGAATTGCTCCGGGTTACCTGGACGCTAGGGACGCAATCTGGGCAACCATGCGCGCACGGAAGGATAAGCCCGATGGCCGTTAACAAGCTCCCCAGCGGAGTTAAGCGCTGGCAGGTTGACTGGGTGGTCGACGACGCCAAGAAGGGCAAGGTCCGCCGCCGAAAGCGCTTTTCCACCAAAGCCGAAGCTCAAGATTTCCAGGCATCCACTAGGCAGGCCATTCGCTCGGGCTCATGGGTTGACCCAAAACTGGCTGACAAGATGACGGTGGGTAAGTTGGCGCTGGAATGGCTGGAAAGGGTCAAGACCATCGGCGCCAACGGACGAAGACCAGTCACCCCGAAAACATACGATAATTACCTCCGCCTCTACGAGAACTACATTGAGCCACAATGGGGCATGACGCGGGTGTCCAGCGTCACCTACGACGCGACAAGCGAATGGGTAACGTCACTAAAGGGAATGGACGGCAAGCCCGCCGGCGCGCGAACGCGGGAACTCGTCAGCAAGGTCTTTGGTCGCGTCATGGGCTACGCGGTCAGGAAGCGCCTACTGCCTGCCAACCCCACGAAAGATCCCACTGGTCGCGCCGACTATATTCCAGATGCACGTCCCGTCAAGCGCCACACATACCTGACCATGAAGCAACTTGCCGCCATAGCCCACGAGGCCGGGGACGGCGCCCTGATGGTGATGCTCGCCGGCACATGCGGGCTCCGATGGGGTGAAGTGACAGCACTGACGGTTGCCAACGTAAAGCTGGGCGACAAACCCATGCTGGCCGTTACACAGGCTTACAGCGAAGTATCTGGCAAACTGATCCTCGGCCCGACCAAGGGCGGCGAGGACCGGCAGGTCCCTATCCCCCGACTAATTGCTGATCGATTGAGAGTCGCGGTTGAAGGCGCGCCATCAACGGAGAGGGTCTTTCAAAGCCCACGAGGTACGGTCCTTCGAAATGGCAACTTCACCAAAACCGTCTACAAGCCTGCTATTGAACGGGCCGGAGCCGGCGACTCCGACTTCCCTTCTCCAACTTTCCACGATCTGCGGCATACTGCCGTCTCCCTGGCGATTAGTGCCGGGGCCAATGTCAAGGTGGTCCAGCGAATTGCCGGCCACGCGTCCGCCACGCTGACTCTGGACACCTACGCTGGCCTATTTGACGACGACCTCCACGACAGTGCCAGCCGGTTGAATGACCTACTTCAGGGCATGGATTGGCAATGAGCGCTCGGATTCGATGTCACTTTAATGTCACCAGAGGGGCAAAAAACAGCGCATTTGCAAGCTTCAAACCACTGCCTCCGGAGCAGAAGGTCGTTGGTTCGATTCCAATCGAGGGCACATTGAAAGCCCCGCCGTTTCGTTGAAACGGCGGGGCTTTTCGCATTCCAGAATGCCGGAGCGCCGGCAGATAAGCGGGCGCTGCCAGGCCCGGTTCCGGCAAACCGTCGGCCGTTCCCCGTAGGCTGTCCCCATCGGCAGCGGGGTTCCCGGCGGCCGGCAGGATTGAAGCCAGCCGCCGCACCGTGGTGCGCCCCGCCGAAGCACAGAAGGGGTCTGGCATGTACTGTTCAATCGTCCCTCCGTATCTTCTGCGCCGGCTGGCAGCGCTGGAGGAACCGCGACTGGGCGCTGCCGCCGCGGCTGCCCGCAGGGCCCTGCAACATGTCCAGGGCTTCCACGCCGCCCGGGCCCTAGCCGCACCGGCTGCCCGCCCCGGCATCCGGCAGCCCATCCCGGGCCCGCGCCGGACCATCTACGACGCGAGGTTCCTGGAGGACCTGCCCGGCGTCGTGGTCCGCAAGGAAGGGTACCCGCCTACCGGCGATGTGGCCGCGGATGAGGCTTACGACGGGCTGGGACATACCTTCCGGCTCTATGCGGAAGCCTTCGGCCGTGACTCCATCGACGGCAATGGCCTGCCGTTGGAGGCCTCAGTCCACTTTGGCGACCACTACGACAACGCCTTCTGGGACGGGCACCAGATGGTCTTCGGCGACGGTGACGGGGAGGTTTTTGACCGGTTCACCAAGTCCCTGAGCGTGATCGGCCATGAGCTGGCCCATGGCGTCACCCAGTATTCGGCCGGGCTGGCTTACCGGAACCAGGCCGGCGCCCTGAATGAATCGATGTCCGATGTCTTCGGCGCCCTCGTGGAGCAGTTCGCGAAGCGCCAGTCCGCTACAGAGGCAAGCTGGCTCATCGGCGAAGGGCTGTTCACCGACCAGGTACAGGGCTCCGCCCTGCGGTCCATGAAGGCCCCGGGGACCGCTTACGACGACGACGTCCTGGGCAAGGATCCGCAGCCGGAGTCGATGGACTCCTTCGTGCACACCACAGCCGACAACGGCGGCGTCCACATCAACTCAGGCATCCCGAACCGTGCCTTCTGCCTCGTCGCCCTGGCGCTGGCCGGCAATGCCTGGGAAGCCCCCGCCCGGATCTGGTACGCAACCCTGACGAACGGATCGCTGGGGCCTGACGCCACCTTCCGGGTCTTTGCCCGCGCCACGGCAGCCTCGGCCAGGGATTTTTTCGGGTCCGGGTCCGGCGAGCATGACGCCGTGCGGTCTGCGTGGGAAACTGTGAAGGTAAGGCTCTGATCCGGTTTCCCCCGGACCGCCGCACTCGTGGCCCGGCGGCGGCCGGACACGGGAACCATTCCATGAAGAACCAGGCCTGATGAAGATTCCTGCCATGAAAATTACTGTCGAACGCAGCGGCGGCTTCGCCGGAATGACGCGGACCTGGACGGTCCTGCCGGCACCTCCGGACGACATGGACCGTTGGCAGCCGCTGATCGAGGCATGCCCTTGGGACACTGTGCCGGCCTCCGGGCGGACCGCGCCTTCCGGCCAGCCGGACCGCTTCACCTACAGCATCCGCGCCGGCGTGCACCGGGCCGTTCTGCCCGAGCAGGCCTTGACGGGGCCGTGGCTGGATTTGGTCGAGCACGCCAAGGCGGCCGCCGAGTCCGCCCAGTCCCCGGCCGGAGGGCCGGGCAGTCCACGGCCGGAGGGTGCACCGGCGGGGCCTTGACAGTAGCCGGGCCGCGGAGCGCTCGGCGGCGGAAGGCGCCGCCGTCGTGTCTATGCCTGCCGGCCGTAGCGGCGAAGGGCGAGGTAGGCCGTGCTCCCCGCCAGAAGTCCCCAGAAGGGCGAGACGATGCCGGCCGGAGCCACCCCCGAAGCGGTGACCACCAGGGTGATGACCGCTGCCTCCGCTGCGATCGGATTGGCCTTGAAGTCCGAGATGGTGTCGACGAGTGAGGCCTGCAATGCCCCGAGGAGGGCGACGCCGGCGAGGGCGGCCATCATGGCTGCCGGCACAGCGGAGAAGAGTACTACGGCAGCGCTGCTGAAGAGGCCAAAGATGATGTAGAAGAAACCGCAGAAAATACCTGCCATGTAGCGGCGGTCCTTATCCGGGTGGGCTTCCGGACCGGCACAGATGCCGGCGGTGATGGCAGCTAGGTTAATGCCGTGTGCGCCCAGCGGGGCCGATACCAGCCACGCGAAGGAGGCAGCCCCCAGGACCAGCTTGTCGTTGACCCGATAACCCAGCGCGCCCATCATCGCCAGCCCTGGCCCGTTCTGCCCGGCCATGGTCACGATCAGCAGCGGCACGGCGATGCCCATGATGGCCTGGGGATTGAAGGTCGGGGTGGTCCACACCGGTCCGGACAGGTCCAGCGTTAACGCCGGCACGTGGGCCTGCGCAGTGAGGACGCTCAAGACCGCGCCTGCGGCCATGGCCAGCAATACCGCGTAGCGCGGCACAACCCGGCGGCCGATGAGGAACGCCACCACCAGTCCGCCGGCAACGATGGGGGATGTGGTTACTGCCTCGACGGCATTCAGCACAAAGGGGAAGAGTACGCCCGCCAGCACGGCGGCCATGACAGGCTTGGGAACGATGGCCAGCAGGCGTCCGAACCACCCGGTAACACCCAGGACCAGGGCGAGCAAGGCCGCCGCCACGTAGGCCCCGAGAGCGTCGCTGTAGTCGTAATTTCCCAGGGCCGTCAACAGGAGCGCTGCCCCCGGTACGGACCAGGCCACCACTATCGGCTGGCGTGTCAGGAAACTGAGCACCACGCACGTCACGCCGCTGGCTACAGCTAGGGACCAGACCCAGGAAGTCGTATGACCCTCACTGAGCCCGGCGCTTTGGGCGGCCTGCATGACCACAAGCATGGGGCCTGCATAGGAAACGGCCACGGCCACGAAACCCGCCGTCATGGCGGACAGCGAGAAGGACTTCCGGAGCGGCAAGCGCGCGGGCTGGCGTTCTGTCAGGGCGCGGGCCATCGGACTCCTCACGTTCGTCCTTGAATTTTGTCTGATCCGTGGATGCCGTTGAAATGAAGTACAGGGTCGGCATGACGGGACTGCACATTGGCGGCCGACACATTGCCTGCCGGACAGACTGCAGTCCAGCAGGCCGGCGCCGGTGCGGGCACTCGCCGGGGCCTTGCCCTTCAAAGTGCCGCACCAGCGACGGCTGGCTGATCCCTAGTTCGTTGTTACAGCCAATTCGAGAGATATGTCTGAAGGATGCGCTGCCAAGGGCGTGATGTCCATTTTCATGAAGGGGAAGAGCGGCAGGCCCCAGAGAATCTCGTGCAAGCGTTCATTGCCAGTGACATCAAAGATGCTGATATTCGCATATTCACCGACGCAGCGCCAGATGTTCTGCCACTCCCCCGTGCGCTGCAGGTCCTGCGAGTACGCCTTTTCCCGGACGAGCAATTCTGCCTTGGTGTGTGCATCCATGTCCTGCGGAATGGTGACGTCCATGCGGACTGCGAATAGCACGTGTTTGCTCCTTCGTGTGTCGTTCGGCGCGTTGGTCGTGCTTCAGGAACGGGCGGCGTCGAGCACGAAGTCGTACGTGACCTCGCTGCCTGCAGCGTCAGTGCGCGCAGTGGGGCTCAGGACAAGTTCGGGCTTGACGGCAGAGGCTATGTCATCGGAGAGGTGCTGATCCCCTTCGAAGTAGAGCTGCGCGGTCAGCAGCTGGTGCCCGGGAGCTGACACCTTCAGGTGCAGGTGCGCCGGGCGCCAGGCGTGCCAGCCGGCCGCGGCGATGAGCTTACCGCAAGCACCGTCCATGGGAATCTGGTACGGGGCCGGCTGCACGGTGTTCAGCGCGAAGTTGCCCTCGGCGTCGGCCACAACGGTGCCGCGCAGGTTCCACTCCGGCAGGCCGGGGGCGAACTGGGAGTAGAAGCCGTTGTCATCGGCGTGCCAGATCTCCACCCGTGCGCCCGGGAGCGGGGTGCCATCGACAGCGCGCACCTGGCCCTGGAACAGCAGCGGCGTACCGCCCTCATCCTCGCGCATCGGCAGGGTCGCCGGGGTCTCAAATTCAGGAGCGCCCGGGATGTAGTACGGGCCCTCAATGGTGCCCTTGTTCCCTTCCCGGTCCTCGGTGGAAACTTCCTCCACGACGTGCTCTACCCACACGTCCATGAACAAAGGCCATTCGCCGTCTTCACCGACGTTGATAAGCCAGGCTTTGAGGGCGTTGAACTCGTCATAGGTCACCTTGTGCTTGCGGATCGTCTCATGCACCGCGCTAAGCACCTCGTTGACCAACAGCGACACGCGCTCTTTCGGAACAGCCAGCGCTGCCGTCTTGCCGCTCTCACGGAAGCGCTCCGTGGCGGCATTGCCGGACTCAGCGGCTTTCGCTTCAAATTCACTCTGTTGGGTTGTCATCGTTGACTCACTTTCATAAGGGGCGTACACCGCAGCGCGGGCGCCCGGAAGTTACGGCCAAGAGGAAGCTTTGGAGGCTCCGCTCCTTCGTGGGTTCATACTTACGCCACTGTTGGCTCAAAAGCGTACGCGTGATTTTAGTGATAAACAAAGACTTAAATGCCTCCTATTCATATCCATGCGATAAGAATCTCCCCCAGCCTCAACCTCGGTAAAACCCTTGGTGCCGGAAGGGCCCTCAGGCCGCTTTTCTCACCAGGACGGCAGCTCCGGCAGCGGCCCATCGGACTCAACGTTCTCGGCGTGGCCGCGGGCGAGCCACTCCAGCATGCCCTCACGGTCGGACGCGACGCGCAAGGCACCGTCGCCGATGATCCATTCATCCCGTTCCTCGGTCACAAGGGTCATGCCAGGGGCATTCTTGGCACGCATGGTGCGCACTGCGGCTTCCAGAGCGTCCAGCAGCGAATCCGGGTCGGCCTCCTCAATGGTCCAGGCCGTATCGAGGTCGTGATGGTGGACGACAATCTCGCTGATCCTCAGCGCCACAATAGCCGTGGCAGGGATTTTTTTACCGTGCAAATGCACCTCGCCCAGCGCAAGATCCCCACCCAGCCGCTGGGCCTGTTCGGCAAAGAACTGGGCGGACTCCCGCAGTTTGATCATGAGTCCTTCGCGGGGCAGGGCCGCCAGCGAAGAGATCTCCCGGGCGCGGGCATCCGGAGACGCATAGAGTTGCTGCTCCTCACCCGTGGCAGCCCAATCAATGAGCTTGACCAGGGCAGGCCCGTTGGACGTGAGGTGGGCAACCACGTCAGCCCGGGTCCACCCCGCACACAAGGAAGGGGCGGCCAGCTCGTCGTCGGACAAGGACGCGACGGTGGCCAGGAACATCTCCGTCTCCCGATTGAGCCTGGACAGGTCTGAGTGCAAGCGCGTGGCATTGATCATGGGGTCACTCTAGCCAGGCGCCCCGGTGCAGGCTACCAGTGCCGGCCAGGACCGGGTCCAATTCCCGAGCGCCCCCACCTGCTTCATCGCGCTGCACTGTCACTTTAGGCCATAACCGAGCCATTTTACTGGATTGATACCTCAGGCCTATGAATTACACCCCTGACAAAGTCAGGGCATTTGCCTCATATGATCCAGATCACGGCTTTGCCAGACTGAAATGTAATCAGACACCCCTGCGGTTTCCCCGCTTTGGTAATGCCACATGCTCCGCTCAGAGAGGACCCGGACATGATCAAACCGAATATCGTCATCGCCGAAGACCCGCGCAAAGAGGCGCGCACCGCCAATTGGGTGGCCTTCGTCATCTGCCTGGCCCTGTTGTTCGACGGCTATGACCTCGTCGTGTACGGCACAGTCCTGCCCGGCCTGCTGGCCGACCCGAGCCAGATCGGCGCCTTCGACCTGGCCACCGCCGGCATCCTTGGTTCCTGGGCACTCATTGGGGTGCTGGTCGGCTCCCTGTTCTGCGGCGCGGTTGGGGACTTCTTCGGCCGTCGCCGGCTGATGCTGCTGGGTATTGCCTGGTTCTCGGTCGGTATGTTCGTCACGGCACTGACCACTACTGTCATGGCTTTCGGCACGATGCGCTTCATCACCGGCCTGGGCCTTGGCGTGGTAATAGCCACCGCCGGTGCCACCATGGCTGAGTTTGCGCCGCACGGACGGCGTCAGTTCTACAATGCAATTGTTTACTCCGGCGTTCCCGCCGGCGGCGTGTTTGCCTCTGTCATTGGCATCCTGCTCCTCAATAACATCGGCTGGCGCGGGCTGTTCATGATCGGCGCGCTGCCCCTCGTCCTGCTGGTGCCCATAGCGTGGTTCAAGCTCCCTGAGTCTCCACGCTGGCTGCTGTCCCGCGGCCGCGAGCAGGAGGCCCAGGCCGCTTCCCAGCGCACCGGCGTTCCGCTTGTCGAGGAACGGATCATTCAAGAGGTGGGCGCCGCACCGCAAAAAGCAGGTTTCGCCGCGGTGTTCTCCCGGCAGTTCGCTGTGGCATCCATTTTGCTCGGGCTGATGTCGTTCTGTGGCCTGCTGCTGACCTACGGCTTGAACACATGGCTGCCCAAGATCATGGAAGGGTACGGCTACGGGCGTACATACTCCCTGTTCTTCCCGCTGGCACTGAACCTGGGTGCCGTCGCAGGCGGCCTGCTCCTCTCGCGCGTCGCTGACAAGAGCGGCCCCCAGCGGGTCATCGCCTCCACCTTCGTCCTGGCGACCATGAGCCTGATGCTCATGACCTTCAGCTTCCCGCTACCCCTACTCTTCACCTTCATCGCCATCGCCGGCGTAGGCACCCTGGGCACCCAGGTCCTAATTTACGGGTTCCAGTCGAACTACTACACCACGAACGCCCGGGCCGCTGGCGTGGCCTGGTGCGCCAGCGTAGGACGCTTCGGCGGGATCCTGGGACCGATCATCGGCGGCTGGTTGGCCGCCGCAGGCATCGGAGGGGCCACGGCGTTTTATATTTATGGCGCCGTCGCCCTCGTCGGGGCAGTCGTGACCGTCCTGGTTCCTCACCAGCGCAAGCTGGAGGAGGCTGAGCACAAGGTGGAGGAGATCGCCGAGCACCGTGCCGACGACGGTGTGCCTGCTGCCCGTACACCCCGCCCCTAGGGCAGAGGGGCCACCGGATTCCCGGTAGTCTCCCCGGCAGAGCTTCCTGATCAGGTCGCTCTGCCGGGGAGACCTGTTTAAGCGGCCCCCCGGCCGTCTCGGACCGGGCACCCCGGTCATCCGAGGACCTGCGGTTCGTCAGTTGGGTCCCCGCTGGCTCCGGGCTGTTCCGCAAACCCCGGACTATATGCGTTGCATGCACTACTGAAGGATATTCAGGCTATTCTGCATATAAATAACCCGAAGGCAGACAGCCAGGTCCGAGCGGAAAGACAGTATCGACAATGGACATCCGCCAGCTTAGCTATTTCATCGCCGTCGCCGAGGAGCGCCACTTCGGTCGAGCCGCTAAACGCCTGCACATGGCACAGCCACCCCTATCGCAGCAGATCCGGCAGCTGGAGGAGCAGCTGGGCGTGCAATTGCTTAACCGCACCACCCGCCGGGTAGACCTCACGGCCGCCGGTGAGGAACTGCTAAGCCGTGGAAGGCACATCGTCAACGCCATGGAGACGCTCCAGGCCGACGTGTACCAGGTCGGCCAAGGGGCGGCCGGCGTGCTCCGCGTCGGGTTCTCCGGTTCCTCGACCTACGGGGTCATGCCCCCCATCGTCCGCCGCGTCAAGCAGGTACTTCCCGGCTTGACCCTGGCCCTCCGCGGGGAGATGCTTACGCCGGCCATGGAAGCCGGCCTGCGGGACGGAACGCTGGATGCAGCGCTGCTGCGGCCGCCGGTCTCAGCCCCGGAGATCGAATACCGCATCGTGGGTCGTGAACAGCTGGTCGTGGCGCTGCCCTCCTTCAGCCCGCTGGCAGCGGGCCGGCCTGTGGCCGTACACGAACTCCAAGACCAGGACTTTATCGCCTATCCGCCGGAGTCGGTGCTGTACCGCACCACTGCAGATATGTGCCGCAGTGAGGGGTTCCGGCCGCGCGTCACTCAGGTGATCGGCGAAACCTCCACCATGCTCTCCTTTGTGGCCGCCGGCAGCGGAATTGCCGTCGTTCCGGAAAGTGTCCGCGCTCTGCAGCTTGAAGGCGTGGTCTACTGTTCCATCGAGGACGCACCCCAGGTGGAATTGGCAGTCGCATGGCGGCGTGACGACCGCTCGGCGTTGCTGCGCAATTTCCTCGACGTGGTAGGCCCCGCAGAGGAGGCGACCCGCCCGCGCTGACGACAAGGTGCTCCCGGCCGCGTGGAAGCAATTCTTCAGTCCGAATCCCGGAACCGGGCGGCAAGTTCGCTGCGGGAGCGGATCCCCAATTTCCCGTAGACCCGTGTCAGGTGGTATTGGACGGTCTTCTCGGCCAGGAACAGCGCACGGGCGGCCTCCTTGTTGGTGGCCCCGTCGGCCACCAGTTCGCTTACTGCCTGCTCTTGGGGGGTGAGCTGGGCCTGCGAGCGGGCAGTTGCGGAAAGCACGGGGTCAGCGGGGTCGGGCAGGCTGCCGACGTCAACCCCCGTCGCTTTGAGTTCCCGGTCGCACCGGTCTACGTAGGTGGTCGCGCCCAGGGATTCGTAAAGATCCCGGGCGACCCGCAGCACTGAGGACGCCAGGCGCTTCTTGCCGGCGCGCCGCATGCTCTGTCCGAAGGCGAAGCTCACCCGAGCCCGCAGATAGGGCCGGTTCAGCCCGCCCAGATGCCTTAGGGCTGCTTCGAAGTGCTCCCGGGCCGTGTCGGGATCACCTTGGGCGGCCACCAGGCGGCCCCTGGCCCATGCCATCCGCGCAAGGTCTGAGGGTATGTTCCGTTCCCGCCGCACCCCTTCGAAGGCAGTAAGGAAAGCATCCGCTGTGTCAAGCTGATCGGTCATCACGAGGGCGTTGACGTAGGTGTCCTGCCAGGGCCAGAAGGACACCCGCTCCCCGGTCCATCGGTCCAGCTCCGTCAACGGCTGTAGCGCTTCCAAAACGCCCTCGTAGTCCGCTCGGGCCTCATGGAAACGGGCTCGGGCCAAACTGGCCGGCACCTGCATGGCCCCATAAGTTCCCGGCTGCACGGCAGCCTGGGAGACGTAGTACCTTGCCCTGTCCCAGTCGCCGCGCATGGACCACAGTTCAGCGGCGGTCCAGTACAGCAAGGGCCGGATCAGCGGCATCTGTGAACTCTCGAGGCGCACAGATGCGCGGGCCACGGTAGCAGCGGCTGCATCCCAGTTACCAAGCACAAGATGGGTGCGGGCCAACCAGGCCTCAGCCCACAGGGAAATCCGCATCGAGCCGCCGCGGTACTCCGTGGGAGCCGCCGCTTCGAGATTCACAAGTGCTGTCTCGGCGTCGTCGAGGCGCAAGGCCAACCAGCCGGCACCCATCTGCACGCGCTGTTTCTGTGCGTTCTCCGCGGCATGGTCGAAGGCCCGTTGGTACGAGGCCTCGGCCTCCGCCAAGCGGCCCTGCGCGTACAGGCCCAGCCCGTAAATGGCCTCCGATTCGATGTGCGCGGGCGTGCCGGGTTCCGCCAGGGACATCGCCCGCTCGGCCCAGCCGGTGATGAGCGGACCGTCCCAGGAGGCCAGTCCGTGCAGCACCAGGCGCTGGGCCACCTGGGCGGCGGCAGCCGGATCCCGTTCCGGATTGCTGGTCCGCCAGGCCATCTCCAGCAGGGACTGGGCGCTAAGGTTTTGCCCCGACGCGGTGGAGAGATAGCCCAGCACAGACGAACGCAGCGGGGAAGACGGCATGGCGTCAACGGCGGCAGCCCACATCTGCGCCTGCGCGATGTTGCCGGAGCCTACCAGCGCATCAACGCCCCTCAGCAGCCGGTCGTTGTGCGAGCGGACGTCCGAGGAGAGCCGGGAAGCGGAAAACAACGCGGTCGAGACATCCTGCCAAGCCCCTAGGAGGGCCTGGCGGCGGGCGAACTCCTCCAGTTCAGCGGCCAGCGCCTCGTCGGCGCCCGGGGTCGCCGACACCCGGTGTCCCAGCCGTTCGCCTTCGGCCTGGACCACCTCTGCGGCACGGCGGTGCAGAGCAATCCGCCGGCTGGGTAAAATCTGTTCATAGACCGCTTCAGCAGTGCCGGGCTCGAAGAACGCCACCACGGACCGCGCCTGTTCCACTGACAGGCCCAGCAGTCCGGCGCTGTGCCCCTCGTCGAGCGCCTGCATCACGGAGGCCATGCCACTGACAGCGGAGACCTCCGTCAATCCGGCGGAGCGTCCAAGAACGGACACGGCTTCGGCTACGGCGACCAGGTGCGGCGACGCGGCACTGAGAAGGCTATGCACCCTGGCCCGCACCCGCGAGCTCGGTGGCAGGGAGGGGAACCACGTATGCCAGGTTTCCGCGGGCAGCTCACCCAGCAGCTCGACAATCGGCTGAGGCGTTCCCCCTGTGTGCCGCACGAGCCCGTGGGCGGCGGTGGCACTCAGCTCAATGCCGAATGAGCGCCGGGCGAGGTCCTGGACGTGTTGAGGCGACAGGGGCTCCAGCGGGATACGGGCAACTTGGTGGCCGGAGAGGAAACCAAGCACCCCCGCCGGGACATGCGCGGCCTGACTGGGGTCCAGAGTGACCACGAACAGGATCCGCTTGCCCCGCAGGCGTCGCATGGCAAACACCAGGATGTGAAGGCTCTCGGCGTCGAAATGCTGGATGTCGTCGACGGCAACGACCACGGAGCCGTGCGACTGCAGCCCCTCAAGGTGCGTGCTGAGGGTGGAGGCATATTTGAGGACCTGCCCAGGGTCGAGGGCGGCGCCAGGGACGGGGAACCCTGCCTCACGGTTATCCCCCTTGGCCGAGCGCAACGGTGCGGTGAGCATGAGCTGGGAATAGCCGGCAAGGGCGAACTGGGCTTCCCACTCGTCCCCCGTGGCGGAGAGCAGCCGCACTCCCCGGGCCACCGAAGAGCAGCGGTCCAGGAACAAATCGAGAAGCGCGGTCTTTCCCGACCCGGGCGGGCCTGTGAGCACGACAGTGCGCACATGGCCCTTTCGCACCGCGCGGAGGGTCTCCTGTAGTTTCTCGAAAACCACGGCCCGGCCCAGGAGTGGCAGCTCCGCTCCTGTGCCGCTATCGTGGGGGCCCGCCGTCATGGTCGCAAGCTTACTCCCGCGGGCCCTGTTGCCATTCCGGCGGGTTCCCGTCAAACCAGCATCAGCCGAGGTCCCCACCCGCTACCGGAAGGATGCTACCGGTGATGTAGGACGCCTCGTCGGAGGCCAGGAACACGATCGGCGCGGCCTGCTCATCGAGGGTGCCGTAGCGCTTCATGAAGGAGGACTGCACGGTCTGGTCCACGATGCCCTGGTACCACGCCTTTTCCGCGGAAGACTCCGCACCAGGCCCGCGTTGGACCTTTCTTGGCGGAGCCTCAGTGCCGCCCGGGGCTGTTGCGACGACGCGGATCCCGCGCCCGGCAACCTCCATGGCCAAAGACTGCGTCAGGGCGTTGACACCGCCCTTCGCTGCGGCATACGGGACCCGGTTCATGCCCCGGGTAGCCACCGAGGAGACGTTGACAATGGTGCCGGAGCCTTGCCCAAGCATGATTGGAAGCACGGCCCGGCAGGACCAGAGTGTAGGGAACAGCGAGCGGCGGATCTCCTTCTCGATTTTCTCCTCGTCGTACTCTTCGTAGGGGCGGGCCCAGATGGTGCCGCCCACATTGTTGACGAGAACATCCACCCGCCCGTAGGCGGCAAGTGCTCCGTCCACCGCCTGTTGCGCTCCGGTAAAGGTCTCCAAGTCAGCGGTCAACGACGTGGCGTTTCCCCCCGAGCCGGACAACTGCGCTCCGTCCTTAATTCCGAGGGCAACCTCGTGCACCAGTTCGGCCCGGTCCACGAGAAAGACAGAGCCCCCTTCAGCCCCGATCCTTTCTGCCACCTTCTGCCCGATGCCCTGGGCCGAGCCCGTCACGATCGCCACTTTGCCGGCGAAACGGCCAGGAGAGAGGAACTGCCCGTGCGGCGCCGGCATCAGGAATCAGCCATCTTGGCGTCGATCGCCCCGGACATGGTTTCCTTGGCTTCACGGGTGTGGGCCATGATGACCTGGCGTGCGCGTTCTTTATCACGGCGCTCGAACGCTTCCACGAGGTCCAGGTGGTCCTGTGTGACGCGCTCAAAGATCTCGGTCCCCTTCTCGAAAGTCGCCGCCATCTGGGCATGGACATCGAGCCGGCGGTAGGACTCCAGGAGCATGGGGTTGTCGCAGATCAGGAAAAGGTACTCGTGTAAGGCCTCGTTGGTCTGCACGTATTCTTCAGGGTCTTGAACCGTGCCGGCGCCCACGGAGCGGGTGGTGGCCTCGGCACGCCGGCGGAACTGTTGAAGTTGTTCCTCGCTGAGGCGACCAAGCATCAGCTCGGTAACTGCGAGCTCAAGGCCCATGCGCGCTTCAAGGTGGGCGTAGCTGTCTTCCTTGCGAAACTCCAGCCGGCCGGTCTCCAGGGAGGAGATGGCCTGGGCGCGGCTGATCTTGTCGCCCTCAGCCTCGATCTGCTGTACGGGGGCCGGGGCACCCGTCTCGGCGTCACCGCCGGTGGTTTCCTTCGGGGCGAACCGCTCAAAGTAGAAGTTGGCCGGCTGGACATTCTCGACGTCCAACCACTTTGAGACTGCATTGACCATGGGGGGCGGGCCGCACAGGTAGACATCGACGTCGCCGTCGTTGAGGTGGGCGGGCTCGATAATCTGGGTCACGTAGCCGGTGTGCGGGGCCGAGGTGCCCGGATCGGAGGCGATGTAGTCCCAAGTGAAGTTTGGCAGTTTCGCTTCGAAGGCCCACAGCCAGTCGAGCCCGACGATGTCCGCTTCACGGGTGACACCGTAGATCAGGTGCACCGGCGTGGCAGGCGGGTTGTCGGAAAGTTTCGCCAGGATTGACAGGAGGGGGGCCAGGCCGGTGCCCCCTGCCAGCAGGAGCAAGGGTCGCTTCGGCTCGCGCAGGAAGAACGATCCGTAGGGTCCCGTGAATTCGATGGTGTCACCCACCGCCGCCCGGTCGCGCAGGTACTCGGACATCGCGCCCTGGGGGGTGATACGCACCATGAAGGATGCATCGTCCACGCCGGGGCCGTTGCTGAAGGAGTACGAGCGCTCTGCGTCCGTTCCGGGGACCTTGATATTGACGTACTGGCCGGGCAGAAACGCCAGGGCCTCCCGGTCCTGCACGTCCAGCGTGAAGGAGATCGTGGATTCCGAGTGCTTGTTGAGCTCTTTGACGGTTGACGTGAACGTGGCGGCCGAGGTCTTCGCGGATTCCGAAGTTGCCGGGATCTGGATGGACAAGTCGGATTCCGGGACGGCCTGGCAGGTCAGCATGTAACCCTTCTCCAGCTCCTCCTCGGTCATGGCGTCGTCGATAAAGTCTCCCGGATCGAAGGAGCCGGAGTCGCAGAAGGCCTTGCAGGTGCCGCAGGCACCGTCCCGGCAGTCCGACGGGATGTTGATTCGCGCCTTGTAGGCGGCGTCCATGACGGTCTCGTAGTCGCCGACCTTGATGACCTTGGTGACGCCATCCTCGAAGCTGAGGGCTACCTGGTGGCCCATAATTTCCTCCTGGCTGGGGTCGCGTCCCTGCGACCCGGAAAAGTTTTTGCGGTGTGCTCGATCGAGCGGTGCGGTAGGCAGGATCCCGGACTGTGCCCGCCGGAGCAGGCACAGTCCGTGGGCCGTCAGACCATGTAGACGTCCACCACGTGGTGGATGTAGTCGTTCTTGAGAACGACTTTCTTTTTTAGGATCACCGGCTTTTCGCCTGAGAGATCAATCGTGTAGAAACTGGTCCCGAAGTAGGTGTCAGTCGTGTTGTAGCGGAAGTACAGCGTGAACCAGTTGAAGCGGACCTTGACCTGGTCGCCGTCGTGCTCCATCACTTCAATGTCCGTGATGTTGTGCCCGGTGCGGGGCTCGGGCAGGGAGGTGGCCGAGGACCGGTCGGTCTTGATGCGGAATACGCGGTCCTCGATGCCGCCGCGGTTGTCATAGTAGATCAGAGAGATTTCGTTCTGGGGATCCGTGGTGAGGCGGTCATCAACGTCCCACGCCGGCATCCAGAATTCCGAGTCCGGGTGGTAGCACTCGAGCCACTCGTCGAACTGGCGGTCGTCCAGCAAGCGGGCTTCCTTGTACAGGAACGCGCGCACGCTCTCAAGGGTGGCGATCTCCTCAGCGGTCTTGAACGCCGTCACGGGGTTGAGCAGGTTGGCCATGGTGTTCAGCACTCTTTCTGTAATTTGGAAGTTGTCTTGGTCAGGCAGTGACGGGAACGGTTTCCTGGGCGGAGCGTTCCTCTTCCGTGAGAGCCTTGTCCATTACTTCCTTCCAGTACCCGTGCTGGATGGGGTACAGCCCCTCATCCTCGGTGCGCACACCGGACGCGATGACCCGGGTCATGCCGAGCGCTGTGGCCTGCTCGTCCGGGCCGGCGATCTCGTGGGTGGAACCACGGGTCATGTCGTTCCAGGGAGCGGCGGTGGCCCAGTACGTCTTGTTGCAGGAGCGGAACTCCTCCAGGTCATCGGGGGTGGCCATACCGGTCGCGTTGAAGAAGTCCTCGTACTGGCGGATACGCTTCGAACGGTTCTCCTGCGACTCGCCCTTTGGGGCGATGCAGTAGATGGTGACCTCCGTCTGGTCCGCGGAGATGGGACGAAAGTGGCGGATCTGCGAGGAGAACTGGTCCATGATGTAGACGTTGGGGTACAGGCAGAGGTTGCGCGAGATGTTGATCATGAAGTTGGCCATCTCCTCGCCGTACTTCTCCACGAGCTCGTCGCGGCGGTCCCATAGCGGACGGTCCTGCGGGTTAGTCCACTCCTGCCACAGCAAAAGGTGCCCGTGGTCGTAAGAATAGAAGCCGCCCTTGACTTTGCCCCACTTGCTGGCGTCCATGGCCTTGGTCGTGTTGGCGGAGTCGCCGGAGTTGCGTCGGGCGGTGGTTGCTGCGTAGTTCCAGTGCACGGCAGTGACGTGGTAGCCGTCAGCGCCGTTCTCCGCCTGGACTTTCCAGTTGCCGTCATAGGTGTAGGTCGAAGCGCCCCGCAGGACCTCAAGCCCTTCGGGTGACTGGTCCACGATGGAATCGATCACCTTGGTAGCGTCGCCCAGATGCTCCTCCAGCGGGAGGACGTCCGCGTTCAGGGAGCCGAACAGGAAGCCCCGGTAGGAATCGAAACGGGCAACCTTCGTGAGGTCGTGGGAGCCCTCCTTGTTGAAGGTCTCCGGGTATCCGGCATTGCGGGAGTCCTTGACCTTCAAAAGCTCGCCGGAGTTCTTGAAGGTCCAGCCGTGAAACGGGCAGGTGAAGGTGGTTCGGTTGTCGGTCTTGCGGCGACACAGCATCGCGCCACGGTGCGAGCAGGCGTTGACGATGCAGTTGAGCTTTTCATCCTTGTCCCGCGTGATAACGACGGGAGTGCGCCCGATGTAGGTGGTGAAGTAGTCGCCGACGTTGGGGACCTGGGACTCGTGGGCGAGGTAAACCCAGTTGCCTTCGAAGAGGTGCTTCATCTCCAGCTCGAAGATTTCCTTGTCGGTGAAAATCTCGCGCTTGGCTCGGATGACGCCGTTCTCTCGGTCATCGATCACGGCGTCAGCAAGGACTTCACGGACATGTGACAGGTTCTCGGTCATGATGTGCTCCTTCTTTGGAGTGTGCGGGGGCCGGGGTGGGCGGTCCGGAGACCAGGCTCCAACCCAGGCGGCAAAGGGTATATAGCCATTCTTCACGCCGGTGGCCGCGCTCACATCAGGCAAACCCCTAGTCAGGACCAAGGGTCGTGCTAATTTCATCGTGGGACCCCTATGAGGGCTGATCAATAGCCTGCGGGTCCTAATCCAGCGCCGGCCGGGCAGAGCGCATAGACCCGCGGCACCGGCAACGGCTGGCCCGCCCTCACCGCGTCGCGGGAAGGACTTAAACCGTGGAGCTCAGCGGAGGGGTGTCGAGCCGGTACCTGGCAAGTTTTTCAGGGTCGATGTCGATACCGATTCCCGGGACCTGCCGCGCCAGCAGCCTGCCGCCCACGATCACAAGTGGTTCGGCCAGGAGGTCATCGGTCATGTCCAGGAAGTTGGACAACTCGCCTGCCCGGCGCGTAGTGGACTTGTATGCGGCACCGAAGGTGACTGTGCAGAGGGTGCCGATCTGGCCGTCGATCTGATTGCCCATCACCACTTCAGCGCCAAGGCCGTCGCATTCGAACAGAACGCGCTGGGAGTGGGAGAACCCGGTTCGCGCCGTCTTGATGCTGACCGCGTTCGCGGCTCCGTTGAGAAGTTCGCGGGTGACCTGGCCGGGGTTCGTGGCACTTTCATCTGCGACGAACGGGACGGGGCAGCGCTCCACGAGCCACTTGCGTCCGAGGACGTCGTCGGCCGGGCAAAGCTCTTCAGCGAGCGTAAGGTCCAGATCAGCCATCGCATTGAGGGCGCGCAGGGACTCGGACGGCGTCCACCCGCGGTTGCCGTCGATGTAGAGTTCGACGTCCGGGCCGAGCTCTTCCCGCAGGGCACGGCATACGTCCACGTCCAGGCTGAGAGGCATGCGGCCCACCTTTACCTTAAAGGTGGTGATTCCGTAGGTATCACGCATGCGCTCGGCCTCGGCCACCATTTTGGCAGGTTCGTCGAACCCGAGCATGTGGCTGACGCGCATGCCATCGGAGTAGCCGCCGAGCAGCGCCGTCACGGGCTGACCGAGTGTCTTGCCGATGACGTCCCAGATGGCCATGTCCACCGCGGACTTGGCGGTTGGATTGCCAACGGTCCTGTCCATGACCGCATGCACCTGCTCACGGTCTAGAACGGACATCCCCAAGATCTGGGGCGCAAACAGGGTCTCGATCACCGCGACGATGGATTCCTGGGTTTCGCCGTAGGTGAAGGGCCTCGCCGGCGCCTCGGCATACCCCACAACCCCGTCGTCACTGCACACCCGGACCAGCACATGGCATGCCGTGTGCACCTCGCCGCTGGCAAAGCGAAGGGGTTTGAGGTATGGGATAGCGAAGGGTATAGCTTCGATGGAAGTGATCTTCACGGACGTTCTCCAAACTGGCTTATCGCCATAAGCGCGGTCTAATTCAGTGGCGGCGGGGAATGCTTCCCCGAGCGGGATCTAGGGGTCGAGACCGCCCGGACAGAGGCCGGCTACTTCCGCACCTGACGCTGCTGGTTCTCCGCGGTCCCCGACGGCCGCACTCTTCGGTCAGTTCACAGCGTAGGCGCGATTTTATGAAGAAACAAAGACCTAGATTGCCCTGATTGATACGCATGGAATAACAATCGTGGTCAGCAGGCCCCATACGCCTCCCGGCGGGAAAATGTGGGCGCCACCACGGGCGTAGGCAGGCGTTCCCGCGGCGTGTATACGGGGATTCCGGGCCGCCATTGGCGCGGAACCGGACCGCCCGTTGCCAAGGCCGGGCATCCCGCCGGACCCCACAGGTATCCGGGCCCCAGTAGACTGGCTGCAGCCATGACATTTCATATCTCCTACCCTGCTGAGCTGCCCGTTTCCGAGCGCCGCGAGGACCTGAAGGCTGCCATTGCAGCGAACCAGGTGACCATCATCGCCGGCGAGACCGGCTCCGGCAAGACCACCCAGATCCCCAAAATGTGCCTCGAGCTGGGCCTGGGCGACAACGGCCTGATCGGCCACACCCAGCCGCGGCGGCTCGCAGCCCGCACGGTCGCTGAGCGCATCGCTGAGGAACTCGGTGTGGAAATCGGCCAGGAAGTCGGCTTCCAGGTGCGGTTTACCGGCGAAGTCAGCCGCGCCACCAAGGTCAAGCTCATGACCGACGGCATCCTGCTCGCAGAGATCCAACGCGACAAGCTGCTGCGCAAATACAACGCCATCATTATTGACGAAGCACACGAGCGCAGCCTCAACATCGACTTCATCCTGGGCTACCTCAAGCGCATCCTGCCGCAGCGGCCGGACCTGAAAATCATCATCACCTCGGCCACGATCGATCCGGAGCGATTCGCCAAGCACTTCGGGTCCGACGACGAGCCCTCCCCCATCATCGAGGTGTCCGGGCGCACGTTCCCGGTGGAGATCCGGTACCGGCCGCTGTCCCAGCCAGCCGGCGGGGCCGACGAGGACGCCTCCGATGACGAACTCGAAGAGGACCGCGATCCGCTCGACGCCGTCTGCGACGCCGTTGACGAACTCGCCACCGAGGCCTCCGGCGACATCCTCATCTTCTTCTCCGGTGAGCGCGAAATCCGCGATGCGGCAGAGGCACTCAACGCCAGGATCCAGTCCAACCGGCGCCTGGCCGGCACCGAGGTGCTCCCGCTGTTCGCCCGTCTGAGCCTGCAGGAACAGCACAAGGTGTTCCACCCCGGCAAAAACCGCCGGATTGTGCTGGCCACCAACGTGGCCGAGACGTCCCTGACTGTCCCGGGCATCAAGTACGTCATCGACACCGGCACGGCCCGCATCTCCCGCTACTCGCACCGTACCAAGGTCCAGCGGCTGCCCATCGAGCGTGTGTCGCAGGCTTCGGCGAACCAGCGCTCGGGCCGGTGCGGCCGCGTGTCGGACGGTATCGCCATCCGGCTCTATTCGGAAGAGGACTTCGAGTCCCGGCCGCTGTTCACGGATCCGGAAATCCTGCGTACCAACCTGGCGGCAGTCATCCTGCAGATGACCGCCATGGGCGTTGCCCGTGGGCCCAAGGACGTGGAGAACTTCCCGTTCGTCGAGCCGCCAGACTCGCGGGCAATCAACGACGGCGTTACGCTCCTGCGCGAGCTCGGCGCCTTGAATGCCGTACGGCCAGGTGACGCCAAGAGCGGCGGACTGACCGCCGTCGGACAGCAGCTTGCCCAGCTGCCGGTGGATCCCCGCCTCGGCAGGATGATTGTGGAGGCCGGCAAGCGCGGCTGCGTCCGCGAGGTAATGATCCTGGCCGCGGCGCTGACCATCCAGGACCCGCGTGAGCGTCCCACGGACAAGCAGCAGCTCGCCGCCGAGAAGCATGCCCGCTTCCGCGATGAAAACTCGGACTTCACCGGCTTCCTGAACCTGTGGAACTACCTGCAGGAGAAACAGCAGGAACTCTCGTCCACCCAGTTCCGCCGCCTGTGCCGGACCGAGTTCATCAACTACCTTCGGGTCAGGGAATGGCAGGATCTCTTCGCCCAGCTCCGCCAGATGGCCCGCCCGCTCGGGATCAGCCTGGACAACAAGCGCCTTGCCGATCCTGTGGGCAACCACGAGGGCATCCACATGAGCCTGCTGTCGGGCCTCCTCAGCCACATCGGCATCCTGGACGAGCGCAAGCGCGAATACGCCGGTGCCCGCGGCAGCCGGTTCGCAATCTTCCCCGGTTCGTCGCTCTTCAAGAAGTCCCCCACGTTTGTGATGGCTGCCGAACTCGTGGAGACGAGCCGCCTCTGGGCCAGGGTCGCAGCCAAGTTCGATCCCGTCTGGGCAGAACAGGTGGCGCCGGACCTCGTTAAGCGCAGCTACAGCGAGCCGCACTGGTCCACCAAAATGGGCGCGGTCATGGCGTACGAGAAGGTCACCCTGTACGGCGTGCCCATCATCCCGCAGCGCCGGGTCAACTACAGCCGAGTGGATCCTGTGCTGGCCCGCGAGCTGTTCATCCGGCACGCCCTGGTGGAAGGCGATTGGAAAACGCATCACAAGTTCTTCCACCGCAACCGCGCCCTGCTTCTGGAAGTCGAGGAGCTCGAGGCCAGGATGCGCCGCCGCGACCTGCTGGTGGACGACGAAACGCTGTTTGAGTTCTACGACGCCAGGATCGGCCCCGACGTTGTATCCGAACGGCACTTCGACAAATGGTGGAAGGAGGCCCGGCAGCAGAATCCGGACCTCCTCGACTACGACAAGTCATTGCTGCTCAACAACGACGCCGATGACCTGGACGAGGCCGCTTATCCGAAGACCCTGTTGCACAAGGGCTTCGAGCTGCCACTCAGCTACGAGTTCCACCCGGTGGCGCCCGGGTCACCGCCCAACCCGTCCGACGGCGTCACGGCCGAAGTCCCGGTGCTCTTCCTGAACCAGCTCGATGATGCCGCCTTCCGCTGGCTGATCCCCGGCCAGCGTGCCGAGCTCGTGGCCGCGCTGATCAAGTCCCTGCCCAAGCAGGTCCGCAAGAACTTCGTCCCCGCCCCGGATGTGGCCCGGCAGGCCGTTATTGCCCTGGAATCGGACTTTGATCCGGCGCACGATGAGCTGGAAGCTTCACTGGAACTGGCCCTGCGCCGGATCCGCGGCCACGTCATCCCGCCCGGTTCCTGGAACTGGGATGCTGTGCCATCCCACCTGCGGGTGAGCTTCAAGGTTGTCGATACCCAGGGCAAGGTGCTGGATGAGGGGAAGGACCTCGCGGCCCTGCAGGAGCGGCTGGCCCCGGCAACACGCCGCGCCATCGCGGAATCCCTGGGGGCGACGCCGGTAACCACGGCTCCGCCGTCTCGGGGAAATTCGAAGTTACCCGGAAAGACCGGCGGGACTGTACCCGCGTCATCGGCAGGCGGAAATTCAGCCGGCAGCGGCACAGGCTTCCAGGAACAGACGGGCCTGACCGAGTGGTCCTTCGGCACCATGCAGCGTCAGGTCAGCAACACCGTCAAGGGCCACACAGTCACCGGCTATCCCGCCTTGGTGGATGAAGGAACATCTGTGGCGCTGCGCGTCTTCCAGACCTCGTCGGAGCAGCTCGAGGCCATGCGCGGCGGCGTGATCCGGCTCCTGGCCCTCAGGGTACCGGCGCCTGACCGTTACGTCCTGGAGCATCTCAACAACACCGAAAAGCTGACGTTCAGCCAGAATCCGCACGGTTCGGTGTCAGCCCTTATTGCCGATTGTGCCCTGGCTGCCGTGGACAAACTGACCCCGGCGGAACTCCCGTGGGACCGGGGGTCCTTCGATGCCCTTTACGAACAGGTCCGGGCGGAACTGATCGATACCGTCTTCAGTGTGACGGCGGTGGTGGAGCGCGTCCTGGCCAGCACCCGGCGGATTGAGAAACAGCTGACGGGCACCACCAGCCTGGCGCTCATCAGCGCCCTGAACGATGTCAGGAGCCAGCTTGAGCAGCTCGTGTTCCTGGGATTTGTGGCCCGCACGGGCTACAAGCAGCTGAGCCAGCTCCCCCGCTACCTTGCCGCCATCGAGAAACGCCTCGAAAAGCTCCCCGGCAACGTCCAGCGGGATGGCCTGAGCATGGCCGCGGTCCAGCGGCTGGAAGACGATTACGACGACGCCGTGTCGGCCCTGCTGCCCGGGCGTCGGGTGGGTGCCGAGCTGACCCAGGTCCGCTGGATGATCGAAGAGCTGCGGGTGAGCCTCTTCGCCGTCGAACTCGGAACGGCCTATTCCGTCTCCGAAAAGCGGATCAGGGCTGTCCTTAACAAGGCGCTCGCGCCGGCCTAGGCCTGCCAGGCCAAGACCTGGAAGGGCCAAACCGGCGCGAGCGTCAGGCTCAGCTTGCGGGAACGAACTCCGCATAGCCCGCGGCCCGGAGCCCGGCGCGCAGCTTTTCGGCGTTCGCGTCCAGCACCGCGGGATCCGGGTTCTGGTCGGCCGAGGCGAAATCGAAATCAGCCATGGTCCTGGACGGCCACACGTGGACGTGCAGGTGGTTGATCTCGTACCCGGCCACAATCAGCCCCGCCCGCTCGGCGGGGAAGACGTCCAGCTGCACGGCACCGATCCGCCGGGCCACTTCCATCACCTTCGCGAGGGTTTCCGGGGAGGCATCGGTCCAGCGGTCCACCTCCTCGGTGGGGACCACCAGGGTGTGCCCGTCTGCAAGGGGACCCGTGGTCAGGAAGGCCGCAACGTCAGCCTCCCGCCAGACGAATCGTCCGGGAATCTCGCCATTGATGATTTTCGTGAACAGGGTGCTCATGCGTCTGCCTTCTCGGCCGGAGCCTGCAAGGTGCTGGCATCCAGCACAAACCGGTATTTGACGTCTCCTGCCACCATACGGTCGTAGGCCTCATTCAGCTGGTCTGCGCGCACCAGTTCGATATCCGCCACCACGTTGTGCTCGGCGCAGAAGTCGAGCATCTCCTGCGTTTCGGCGATCCCACCGATCAGCGAGCCTGCGTACGCGATCCGCCGCCTGATTAGGGCTCCGGGGCTGACCGGCGGCATGGCGTCGGAGGGCAGGCCCAGCTGGAACAGCGCACCGTCCACGCGCAGGGTGCGGAAGAACGGATTCAGGTCATGCGGAGCGGCCACCGTGTCGATGATGAGGTCGATGGTCCGGTCCGCGGCGGCCATGGCGTCCTTGTCCCGGGACAGAATCACTTCGTCGGCCCCGAGTTCCAGCGCGGCCGGCACCTTGCCTTCGGAGGTGGTGAAGACCGCCACCCGCGCCCCCATGGCCTTGGCCAGCTTCACGGCCATATGTCCGAGCCCGCCGAGCCCCACCACGCCCACCGCGTCGCCTTCCTCCACGTCGAAGTGCCGCAAGGGAGAGAACGTGGTGACACCTGCGCAGAGCAAGGGGGCGACGGCGGCCGGGTCCAGGTTGCCGGGCACTCGGACCACGTAGCGCCGGTCCACCACCACGACGGACGAGTAGCCGCCCTGCGTGATGGCATCCTCGTTACGTGGATCCTTGGCGCCGTAGGTCCCGATCAGCCCGTTTTCACAGTACTGTTCCAGGCCGACCAGGCAGCTCTCGCATTCGCGGCAGGAATCAACCATGCACCCGACGCCCACGCGGTCCCCCGGGGTGAAGTCAGTCACGGCCGAGCCGACGCGACTGACGGTTCCGACAATCTCATGGCCGGGGACCAGCGGATATTTCTGGCCGCCCCATTCACCACGCGTGGAGTGCACGTCCGAGTGGCACAGGCCGCAGAATTCGATGGCAATCTCGACGTCGTCCGCTTTGGGGGCACGCCGGGCAAGCGTCAGGGGCGCCAGGCCGCTTTCAGGGGAAACCGCGCCATAGGCGGCGGCCAGCAGGCCGGTGCCCGGACCGGCGCCCAGGTCCGTAGCAGGATCGGCAACAGCATCATCGTTCGGCAATACGGGGCGGGCAAGGGGCGGCGGTACGGGGCGTCCTGGGGTCATCCTTCGACGCTACCCCCGCGGGCCGCCGCATGGCCATTCGGCCGGCTGCCCGTCGCCACCGGCAGCGCCGGATTGTTGGACCATTCCGAGAAGGAACCCGGATAGAGTGCGGCCCGGAATCCTGCGATTTCGAGGGCGGCCACCTCATGGGCGGCGGTCACGCCCGAGCCGCAGTACACGGCCACCGCGACGTCGTCGCGGACGCCGAGGTCCTCGAACCGATGCCGCAGCAGGTCCGCCGGCAGGAAATGCCCGGCCCCGTCCACGTTCTCCGTTGTTGGCGCGCTCCGGGCGCCCGGAATGTGGCCCGCGCGCGGATCAACGGGTTCAAATTCGCCCCGGTATCTTTCGCCGGCCCTGGCATCCAGGAGGACGCCGGTTGCCGGCCAGTCCGCGGCTCCGGCCGCGTCGATGCTGGGCATCTTGCCTCCGTCAGGGGAAACGTCAAAGGAAACATGCCCGACGGCGGCGTCCACGGGTCCGGTGTCCAGCGGCAGTCCGGCGTCCTGCCAGGCGGCCAGACCGCCGTCGAGCAGGTACACGTCCTGGAACCCGGCGTTGCGGAGCATCCACCAGAGCCGGGCGGCAGCCATGTTGCCGCTGTTGTCATAGGCCACCACAACGTCGCCGTTGTTGATCCCCCAGCGCCTGGCAGTTTCCTGGAATTCCGCGTCTGTGGGCAGCGGGTGCCTGCCGCGGGCCGGGGTGGCCGGCGTGGCCAACTCGGTGGCGAGGTCCACAAAAACTGCCCCCGGGAGGTGGCCCCCAAGGTAGTGTTCCCGGCCGTGCGGGTCCCCCAGCGCCCAGCGGACGTCCAGCACCACGGTTCGCTGGCCGGCGGCGAAACGCGCCGCCAAAGCCGGGACAGCCATCAGTGGACCCATCGTTCTCCTTGCAATTGTGCTTGTGTGGTGTGCAGTCGCTGATCCAACTCTAGCTCCGGCAGAACGGCTGGCAGGGAGCGCCGCCGGTAGGCTGGTCCGGTGAAGAACGCGAGCGCGGACCGGGCCTGGGCTGACGAGGCCATCAGAAAAATCAATGCAGAAAACAACCGGTCCGCGGATACCCATCTCTACTCGGTACCGCTCCCGCAGCACTGGGGCGTCCAGCTGTACCTCAAGGACGAGTCCACGCACCGTTCGGGGAGCCTCAAGCACCGGCTGGCCCGCTCTCTGTTCCTCTTTGGCCTGGTCAACGGCTGGATCCGCGAAGGTACCACCATCGTGGAGGCTTCCAGCGGAAGCACCGCGGTCTCGGAGGCATATTTCGCGCAGCTCCTGGGGTTGCCGTTCGTAGCGGTCATGACCCGCACGACGAGCCCGGAGAAGATCGCGCTGATCGAACAGTTCGGCGGCTCGTGCCTGTTGGTTGACCATGCCTCAGAGGTTTATGCCGCGGCGGCGGACGTCGCTGCCACGTCCAACGGCCACTACATGGACCAGTTCACCTACGCGGAGCGGGCCACGGACTGGCGCGGCAACAACAACATCGCGGAGTCCATCTTCGGTCAGCTGGCGCTGGAGGAACACCCGGTCCCCCGCTGGATCGTGGTGGGTGCGGGGACCGGCGGCACCAGCGCGACCATCGGCCGCTACCTGCGCTACCGCGGCCACGACACGCGCCTTGCGGTGGTAGACCCGGAGAATTCAGCGTTTTACCCCGGCTGGGTGAACGGGACTGGTGGAGCCAGCACCGGCCTGCCGTCCCGGATCGAAGGCATCGGCCGCCCGCGGATGGAACCGAGCTTTGTGCCCGCCATCATCGACCACATGATCCAGGTTCCCGATGCCGCCTCCATCGCAGCCATGCGGCACCTGCGCACCGTCGCCGACCTGCACGCCGGACCGTCCACCGGCACCAACCTGTGGGGTGTCTGGCAACTCGTGGCGGAAATGGTGGCACAGGGACAGCGCGGTAGCATTGTGTCGTTGATGTGCGACGGCGGCGACCGCTATGCGGGCAACTACTACAATCCGGCGTGGCTGTCCGGCCAAGGCCTGGACCCCGAGCCGCATGAGGATGTCATCCGCCGGTTTTTCGAGACCGGCGTCTGGAACGCGTAGCTGATCAGACCTCCACCGATTCCCGCGGGGCAAGGCGGGTGTACTCGGTGCCGTATTTCCGGCCCAACCGGGCAACATGGGATTCTGCGACCTTCAGGCCCGTTTCGTTGAGCAGCCCATCGTGGATCTGGAACGCACGCGGGGCCCGGACGGCGATAACGAAGTCCACCACCTCGCTGACCTTGCTCCACGGTGCGTGGAGCGGAACCAGCAGCGTCTGCACGCTGAGGCCGTCGGGGATGATGAAAGAGTCCCCCGGGTGATACACGTTGCCGTCCACCAGGTAGCCGATGTTGGCCACTATGGGAACCTGCGGGTGGATCAGTGCGTGCTGTCCGCCGAAGCTGCGCACGTTGAAGCCGGCCGCGTCAAAACTGGAGCCGGGTTCAACCGTGTGGATCCGCACTGCAGCCTGCGGCGCTTCCTCCCGCAGATGGGCGGCCACTCCGGCCGGCGCGAAGACCGCCAGGACGTCAGAGCGGCTCAGTGCGTTGACCATGGCCGGCACATCCACATGGTCGGCGTGCTCGTGCGTGATGAGCACGGCCTGCGCCCCGGCCAGGGCTTCGGCCGTCTCGGAGAACGTTCCCGGATCAAGCACCAGCACCCCGCCGTCCTTCTCAAGCCGGACGCACGCGTGGGTGTATTTTGTCAGCTTCATAGCGCCAGCGTAGGGTCCGGCCCCAAGCCTGTCCAAGGGGCGTCCGGCTGTTCAGCCCCGGCTGGTAATCTTGATGATTGCCACCGTCCCTCAGGGAAGCGAGTACCTTCATGCCGTTCGGCACCAAAGCTGACGCCACGCCGTCGAACGCTGCATCCGGCGCAGGCACCGTCAGTGTGCCCGGCAAGGAGCAGCGCGTCACCAAGCAGCGTGTGGCCGTCAGCGCTGCCCTGGACGAGCTGGATGACTTCGTCAGCACGCAGGAGCTATACCGCATCCTGCAGAACAAGGGCGTCTCAGTTTCCCTGGCAACGGCGTACCGGATCCTGCAGTCCCTCGCCGACGACGGTCTCGTGGACGTGCTGCGCAACGGCGAGGGCGAAGCCGTTTACCGGCGCTGTGCCGTGACCGGGCACCATCACCATCTGCTGTGCCGCAACTGCGGGAAGGCCGTGGAAGTCGAGGCCCCGGCGGTGGAAACCTGGGCCTCCCGGATCGCCACCGAACATGGCTACACCGAGGTGGCGCACACCGTGGAGATCTTCGGCCTGTGCCCGGAGTGCACAGCCCTCAGGGCCGCCGGCAAGCTCTGACGGCCTGCGCCGCCGCAACCTGAAGCATCCGGCGTGTGCCCGTGTCAGCGGGCGTGGACCAGCCGGCCGTTGATGCCCTTCTTGGCCCGGACACTGCCGACGACGCGGCACACCACGTATATCAGGAATGACAGCGTGGTGACGTAGGGGCTGATGGGGATCCGCCCGCCCAGGGCAAGCAGGATTCCGCCCACCGTGGCCGTGACGGCGAAAACAACGCTGAGCGCCACCACGGCCACGGGAGCGGACGTCACGCGGAGCGCCGCCGCTGCCGGGGTGATCAGCAATGCGAGCACCAGGAGTGCACCCACCACTTGGATGGACAGCGCTACGCTGACTCCCAGCAGCACCATAAAGATCAGCGCGAGCGTCCGCACGGGCACCCCGCGGGCCTCTGCCAGTTCGGGATCAACGCTGGCAAAGTTCAGCGGGCGCCAAATGGCTGCCAGGGCCGCAATGACCAGCACGGCGGCGCCGGCGAGGACCTGGAGCTGGACGGTGTCCACGGAGACGATCTGCCCCGTGAGCAGGCCGAATTTGTTGGCGGCACGGCCTTCGTAGAGCGAGAGGAACAGGATGCCGAGCCCCAGGCCGAACGGCATGATCACCCCGATGATGGAGTTTTTGTCCCGTGCCCGGACCCCCATCAGGCCCAGGAGCAGCGCCGCCGCCACCGAGCCGATCAGCGAGCCAAACACGATGTCCGAGCCGATAAGGAGCGCAAACGCTGCCCCGGCGAAAGAGAGTTCGGAGATGCCGTGGACGGCGAAGGCCAGGTCCCGTTTCATCACGAAAGTGCCCACCAGCCCGCCGAGCAGGCCCAACACGGCCCCGGCCCAGATCGAGTTCTGGACCAGCAGCAGCAGCTCACCGTAGTTCTCGAAGCTGAAGATCGCTCCGATGATGCTGTCCGCATCCATCAGGCCACCTCCCCCGCCGTTGCGTGGACATCGGCATGGTGGTGCGTGGTCGCGTCGGGCAGGCCGACGACGACGATGCGCCCGTTCGCGTGGATGACCTCCACATGGCTGCCATAGAGCTCAGACAGGACCTCAGTGGTCATGACCTCTTCCGGGGTCCCCACGCGGAACCGCCCGCCGGCCAGATACAGCACCCGGTCAACGTAATCGATGATGGGGTTGATTTCGTGGGTGACAAAAACCACCGCGCTGTTCTGGGCGTGGCACTGCTTGTTGATCAGCGCGCTGACGGCCTGCTGGTGGTGCAGGTCCAGGGACAGCAACGGTTCGTCGCAGAGGAGGACCTTGGGGTCCGTGGCCAGCGCCTGGGCCACCCGGAGGCGCTGCTGCTCGCCGCCGGAGAGCTGGCCCACCGGGACTTTGGCGTACTCACTGGCGCCCACCAGTTCCAGAAGCTCATCGATCCTGCGGTTTGCCCCGGACCTGCCCAGCCGCAGCCCCCAGCGGTGGCCATCCACACCGAGCCCCACCAGGTCCCGGGCACGCATGGGGGTGTCCGGAGCAAAGGATTTCTGCTGCGGAATGTAGCCGATCAGCTTGCTGCCCCGCTCCACGGGACGGTCGCCCAAAGTGGCCCGGCCGGACTGCAGTTCCTGAAGGCCCAGGAGAACCTTGAGGAAACTGGTCTTTCCGCTGCCATTCGGACCCAGAACAGCGAAGAACTCACCGGGCCTGATATCCAGGTCGAGATCCTCCCACAGCAAGCGTTTGCCGAACTGCAGGGACGCCCCGCGGAGGCTGACCACCGGTTTCAACTATTTTTCTCCAAAACTTTGCTGACGTTGTCAACATTGTCCGTCATCCACTGCAGGTACGTCTTGCCTTCGGGCAGGGTTTCGCTGAAGTCAATGACGGGAACGCCGGCTGATTCGGCTGCCTTTTTCAGCGCCTGCGTCTGTGGTCCCTCTGTCTGCGCGTTGTAGGCGAGGAATCTGATGTCCTTGGATCCTGCCAGCTCCGCGGCGGCCTTCAGCACGGCTGGCGGAACGTCCGAGCCTTCCTCGATCGCGGCTGTGTAGTCGGCCGGAGTCCTGTTCTCCAGCCCTGCTGCCTCGAGCAGGTACAGTGGGACGGGTTCGGTCACGGCCACGGCTGCGCCTGTTCCGTTGGCCTTCAGTGCGGCGAGTTTGCCGGCCAGGCCGTCCACCCCGGCTTTGAAGGTTGCGGCATTGGAAGTGAACAGGGCGGCTGAGCCCGGTTCCAGTTCACCCAGCTTGGCCGCAAGTAAATCAGCGAGCTTGCCCATGGCATCCAGGCTGTACCAGGCGTGTTCGTTGAATGCACCGGGCTCGTGCGCGTGTTCGTCGGCTGATTCGCTAACCGACGGCGACGTTTCGGCGTGCGCTTCCTCCGGCGCCAGGCCGCCTACCTCCACGGCCGTGACGATATTGCTGTGCGCGATGTTGCTGTCGTCGGCCATCTTGTGGAGGAAGGCGTCGTAGCCGCCGCCGTTCTCGATCACCAGTTCCGCTTTGGACACCAGCAGCCGGTCCTGCGCGGTGGCCTCGTACGAATGCGGGTCCTGGCTGGTCTTGGTGATGATGGAGGTGACGTTGACCTTGTCCCCGCCGATGATCGCGGCGATGTCCCCGTACACGTTGGTGGAGGCCACAACGTCGACGACGCCGACGGATGAGTCGGCGCCGGACGTCGCCGACGGTGCGCCGCCTCCGGAGCCGCAGGCGGTGAGCAGCAGGCTCACCCCGGCGAGGGCTGCGAGGGACGTTCGGATGGCGGCGGGGTGGCGCACGGAAACCTCAGTTCAGTACAGGGATGGACTTTTGCGTCTCCAAAAAGCTTACATCCAAATGTGAATGATTCCTATTTAGGATAGCCGGGCCGGTCCCTTCCGTACCCGGGCGCGCTCAGTCACCGTTCGGTTCGCCCAGCCTCCTGATGCCGGTGGCCTGTGTGGCGTCCCGGATCTCTCCCACCAGCTGCTCGATCACGTCTTCCAGGAAGAGGACGCCGCGGGTCTGCCCGTCCGCGCCGATCACGCGGGCCAGGTGTGAGCCCGTGCGCTGCATGACGGACATGGCCGTTTCAACTTCGTCGTCCAGCGCGAGGTTGGCCAGCGAGCGGATCCTGCTCTCGGCGATGGGGTGCTGGTAGTCCGACTCGGGAATGGACAGCACATCCTTCACGTGGAGGTAGCCGGACAGCATGCCGTCATCGTCCACCATGGGGAACCGTGAGAACCCGGTCCTGCTGACGGCTTTTTCAAACTCCACCGGCGTGGTGGCCGCCTTCAGCATGACCAGATCGTCCAGTGGAACCATGATGTTCGAAGCCGTGTATTCGGAGAATTCCAGGGCGCCGGTGATCAGGCCCGCGTCATCATCCACCAGCCCGTGACGGGTGGATTCCTGCACGATCGACTGGACTTCTTCGAGCGTGAAGGACGAATTCACCTCATCCTTGGGCTCAATCCGCAGGAGCTTGAGGATGTGGTTGGCGGACCAGTTCAGCGCGACGATGGCCGGGTTGACCAGCTTTGCAACAAACATCAGCGGCGGCGCCAGCAGCAAGGCAGCCTTGTCCGCCACCGATACCGAGATGTTCTTCGGCACCATCTCGCCGAACGTCACGTGGAGGAAGGTCACCACCATCAGGGCAATGGCGAACGCTGCGACGTCGGCAACTTCCACCGGCAGCCCGACAGCTTCCAGGGGAGCCGCCATCAGGTGGTGGATGGCCGGTTCGGCCACCTGCAGGATCAGCAGCGAGCACACGGTGATGCCCAACTGCGCACAGGCCAGCATCAATGAGACGTTTTCCATGGCGCGCAACGTGGTCTGTGCCCGCTTGGAACCGGCCTCGGCAAGGGGTTCAATCTGGCTGCGCCTGGCCGACATCACGGCGAACTCGGCGCCGACAAAAAACGCGTTACCCAGCAGGAGGACAACCAGCCAGGCAATTCCGGCCCAGTCACTCATCGTTCACTCCCGTCTTCCGGAACAGGCTCCGCTTCAGGCGCCGCCGGATGGAAGGAGATCCGCTCGATCCTTCGGCCGTCCATCCTTGTCACGCTCAGCGTGCCTCCGCCTACGTCGACGGTGTCCCCCACTGCGGCGATCCGGCCCAGTTCACTCATAACGTACCCGCCCACGGTTTCGTAGGCGGCTTCGTCCGGAACGGTCAGCCCCGGGATCTGTTCGGAAAGCTCGTCGGGGCGCAGCAGCCCGGGGAAGTACCAATCCCCGGAGGCGCTCTGGAGCAGTCCCGGGCGTACCTTGTCGTGCTCGTCGGACACTTCACCGACGATTTCCTCCACCAGGTCCTCAAGGGTGGCGATGCCTGCGGTTCCGCCGTATTCATCCAGGACAATCGCGAGCTGGAGGTTTCCCTCGCGCAGCTCGGCCAGGAGGGCATCGAGGTGGATGGTCTCCGGCACGCGGAGGACATCGGTCATGATGGCTCCGGCCTCCAGGTTGGCCCGCCGGTCCCACGGCACGGCAACGGCCTTCTTGACGTGGACCAGGCCCTTGATGTCGTCCGAGGACTCCCCGATGACGGGGAAGCGGGAGTACCCGGTGCGCCGGGCGGCGTCCAGGATGTCCGAGACAGGCTGGTCGGCGTCGATGGTTTCCATCCGGATCCGGGGCGTCATAACATCGGCGGCCGTCCGGGCCGAGAAGTTCAGGGTGCGGGCCACAAAGTTGGCCGTCCCGGCGTCGAGGGTTCCCATGGCGGCGGAGCGCCGCACCAGGGAGGCGAGCTCGGCCGGCGTCCGGGCACCGGAAATCTCTTCCTTGGCCTCCAGGCCAAAGACATTCAGTACCTTGTTGGAAAAGCCGTTGAGCACCACGATGGCGGGCTTGAAGATGGCCGTAAAGACCAGCTGCGGCCGCGCCAGCGCCTTGCCCACCTGGAAGGACAGCGCAATTGCCATGTTCTTGGGCACGAGTTCGCCAAGCAGCATGGACAACAGCGTGGCCAGCACCATGGCGATGACCAGGGAAACGGATGCCGCCGCCACTTCGGGAATTCCGACGGCGGCCAACGGGCCCTCAAGGAGGCGCCCTACCGACGGTTCCATCACGTAACCGGTCAGAAGGGTGGTGAGGGTGATGCCGAGCTGACAGCTGGAAAGCTGGGTTGAGAGGGATTTCAGGCACTTGAGCAGCGGGACGGCACCGGTGTCACCGTTATCGATGGCACGTTGGACCGTGGCCTGATCAAGGGCAATAAGGGAAAATTCGACGGCGACGAAAAAGCCGGTGCCGGCGATCAGCAGGAGGCCTGCCGCGAGGAGCAACCACTCCATTCAGCATCCCGCCCGAAAATCGGGGGAAGCGATGTGGATCCGGGGGAAACTGCCCGGCGGAGGATGATCGGCGGAAGCCGATGCTGTTTCCATAGGGGCTCCGCCGGGGTGGACTGACGGAGAGTGATGGGCACGTGTTCGGGGTTTGCCGGCTCTGCGGGTGGACTGCGCGGTGCTGTACTTCATGCTCCGCTGACAGCCCCCAGGCCGGCACCTAGATTTACTGTCCATAAGAATTTCAGTCTACAGGAGCAGATTGCGCCTTCCGGATGGCTGCCCGGAGGTCCTGGCACACCCGCGCAGGGACAGCTTCCGGACGCCACAATCCGTGATCTCCGCGTCATTGCCATGATTCGGGTCACCGTTATTGGCAGTTAACGCAGAATGCTCATTAGACTGGCAACGGTCCGGGTTCAGGACGCAGAGACTGGTTCGAATGTTGTGCTGCGGCACCGTGGCGGCCAGAGAGAAATCAAACTCATGGAAGAGGCGTATTTCAAGTGCCAGAGCAGCCTAGCCACCGTCTACCAGAGGAATTTGGCGGAAACGAGTGGCTCGTTGACGAACTGTACGAGCAGTATCAGAAAGACAAGAACACGGTGGATACCAAATGGTGGCCCCTGTTCGAGTCCTTCGATTCAGGCAGCGGTTCTTCTTCCAACGGAAGCACGGCAGTAGCCGTGGCCCACCCAGCAACCCGCGAAATGCCGGCTGTACCACCGGCGCCTCCGGCTTCTGCAACTGCTGCACCGGCAACGTCGCCGGCCGCACAGCCCGCAGCGCCGGCCGCCGCCCCCGCGGCGGCAAAGAAAGCTCCCGCTACGGTCGCCCGCGATGGCGCGAAGAAGACCGAGCCCGGAAGTACGGCCCAGCCGATCCCCGCCCAGCTTCCCAAAAACGTCAAGGCACCCACGGCTCCGGAAGAGGACGTGGTCTCCGTTCTTCGCGGCCCGGCCAAGGCCATCGCCACCAACATGGTCACCAGCCTTGAGGTCCCCACGGCCACCAGCGTCCGGGCTATTCCGGCAAAGCTGCTGATCGACAACCGCGTGGTCATCAACTCCAACCTGGCCAGAGCACGCGGCGGCAAGGTTTCCTTCACACACCTCATCGGCTACGCCGTGATCCGCGCACTCGCCCAGTTCCCGTCGATGAACGTCTACTACGACGAAATCGACGGCAAGCCCAGTGCTGTCCAGCCGGCCCACGTCAACTTCGGCATCGCCATTGACATGCCCAAGCCGGACGGCACCCGCCTGCTCATAGTGCCCAACATCAAGAAAGCGGAGACCCTCAACTTCTCCGAGTTCTGGCACACCTATGAAGACCTGATCAAGCGTGCCCGCAGCGGCAAGCTGACCGCTGATGACCACTCCGGCACCACGGTGTCCCTGACCAACCCCGGCGGCATCGGCACCGTTCACTCCGTGCCGCGTCTGTCCAAGGGACAGGCCGCCATCATCGGCGTCGGCGCGCTGGACTACCCGGCCGAGTTCCAGGGCGCCAGCGAAAAGATCATCGCGCAGAATGCCATCAGCAAGGTCCTTACGCTGACGTCCACCTATGACCACCGCGTCATCCAGGGAGCCGGCAGCGGCGAGTTCCTGAAGCTTGTGCACCAGCTGCTGCTCGGTGCCCAGAACTTCTACGACGACATCTTCGAGTCACTGCGCATCCCGTACGAGCCCATCCGCTGGAGCCCCGACCTGCAGGTGGACCCCGCTGACGAGATCAACAAGGTTGCCCGGATCCAGCAACTGATCCACTCCTACCGTGTGCGCGGCCACCTGATGGCGGACACCGATCCCCTGGAGTATGTCCAGCGCAAGCACCCGGACCTTGACGTCCTCACCTACGGGCTGACGCTGTGGGACCTGGACCGTCAGTGGCCCACCGGCGGTTTCGGCGGCGCACCCATGCTCAAGTTCCGCGACATCCTCGGCGTACTCCGCGACGCCTACTGCCGCACCACGGGCATCGAGTACATGCACATCCAGGAGCCGGAAGAACGCAAGTGGTTCCAGGACCAGCTGGAGCACGCATACTCGAAGCCGAGCCGCGAAGAGCAGCTGCGCATCGTGTCCCGGCTCAACGCGGCCGAAGCGTTTGAAACCTTCCTGCAGACCAAGTTCGTCGGCCAGAAGCGCTTCTCCCTGGAAGGCGGCGAATCCCTGATTCCGCTGCTGGACGCCATCATTTCCGATGCCGCTGACGACGGTCTGGACGAAGTTGCAATCGGCATGGCCCACCGCGGCCGCCTGAACGTCCTCACCAACATCGCCGGCAAGACCTACGCCCAAGTGTTCCGCGAATTCGAAGGCACCCAGGATCCCCGCTCCGTGCAGGGCTCCGGCGACGTGAAGTACCACCTCGGTACCGAAGGCACGTTCACCTCGGAAAACGGCAACGAGACCAAGGTCTACCTCGCTGCCAACCCGTCCCACCTCGAGGCTGTCGACTCGGTGCTCGAAGGCATCGTCCGCGCCAAGCAGGACCGCCTGGACCAGGGCGAGGCCTTCCCGGTCCTGCCCCTCATGGTCCACGGAGATGCTGCGTTCGCAGGCCAGGGCGTGGTTGCTGAGACGCTGAACCTGTCCCAGCTCCGCGGATACCGGACCGGCGGCACCATCCACGTGGTGGTCAACAACCAGGTCGGCTTCACCACAGCACCGTCGTCGTCGCGCTCGTCCACCTACTCCACGGACGTCGCCAAGATGATCCAGGCGCCGGTGTTCCACGTGAACGGTGACGATCCCGAGGCAGTGGTGCGCATCGCCCAGCTCGCCTACAAGTTCCGCCAGCGGTTCCACAAGGACGTTGTGATCGACATGGTGTGCTACCGCCGCCGTGGCCACAACGAGGGTGACGACCCCTCGATGACCCAGCCCATGATGTACAACCTGATCGAAGCCAAGCGCTCCGTCCGCAAGCTGTACACCGAGGCGCTCATCGGCCGTGGCGACATCACCGAGGAAGAAGCCGAGCAGCTGCTCCGCGACTACCAGGAACGGCTGGAACGGGTCTTCGCCGAAACGCACGCGGCCCAGACCTCGCCCATTCCGATCATCACCGCGGACTCCGCCGCCGTCGCCGACATTGAGCGTCCCATCGCCCAGCAGGCTGACTCCGGCACCAACGCCCCGGCCTCCACTGCAATTTCGCCGGAAACCCTGGCGCACATCGGCAAGGCCCACGTCCAGATCCCCGAGGGCTTCACCGTCCACGCCAAGCTCAAGCAGCTCCTCGAAAAGCGCGAACAGATGTCCCGCGAAGGCGGCATCGACTGGGGCTTTGGCGAGATCGCGGCCTTCGGCTCGCTGATCATGGAAGGCGTTCCCGTCCGGCTTGCCGGCCAGGACTCGCGCCGCGGCACGTTTGTGCAGCGCCACGCAGTGTTCCACGACCGCGCCAACGGCAACGAGTGGCTGCCCCTGGGCCACCTCTCGGATGACCAGGCCAAGCTGTGGATCTACGACTCCCTGCTGTCCGAATACGCGGCCATGGGCTTCGAATACGGCTACTCGGTGGAACGCCCGGATGCCCTGGTGCTGTGGGAAGCGCAGTTCGGCGACTTCGTCAACGGCGCGCAGACCATCATCGATGAGTTCATCTCCTCGGCCGAACAGAAGTGGGGCCAGCGCTCCTCCCTGGTCCTGATGCTGCCGCACGGCTACGAGGGCCAGGGTCCGGACCACTCCTCGGCACGCATCGAACGCTTCCTGCTGATGTGCGCCGAAGAGAACATGATCGTGGCCAACCCCACCACGGCGGCATCACACTTCCACCTGCTGCGCCGCCAGGCCTACAGCAGGCCGCGCAAGCCGCTGATCATCTTCACGCCGAAGCAGCTCCTGCGCCTCAAGGCAGCCGCGTCGTCCGTCGAGGACTTCACCACCGGCGCCTTCCGCCCCGTCATCGGCGACCACGAGCAGCTGGCGGCAGACGCCGTCGAGCGCGTGCTGCTGGTCTCGGGCCGCCTGTACTACGATCTCCTGTCCACCCGGCAGAAGACCGACGACAAGACCACCGCGATTGTCCGCGTGGAGCAGCTCTACCCGCTGCCGCACGAAGAAATCGCAGCGGAGCTGGCCAAGTACCCGAACGCCGAGGTTGTCTGGGCACAGGACGAGCCCGCCAACCAGGGACCGTGGCCGTTTATGGGCCTGAACCTCCCGGATGCGCTGGATCGGCGCGTCCGTCTGGTGTCGCGTCCCGCATCTGCCTCCACGGCGGCCGGCTCCATGAAACGGCACGCAGCTGAGCAGGATTCACTCCTGAAGCAGGCATTTGCACGGAAGTAGAACCAGTGGCTGCCCGGCCGGACGTCGAAATACCAGACTCCGGCCGGGCAGTTCTGTTTAATGAAGATGGATCATAGCCACGCCGATTGGCCTCAATCGGCACGGACGTAAAGAGGGACTTGTGGAAGACAGGAAGCTGCGGATCGCAGCTGTTGGAGATGAACTGCTAGCCGGGCTGGGCGATCCCAGGGCCCTCGGCTGGCTGGGCCGCGTGTTGGCCCGCACTCCGCAGGACGGCATGGTCATGGAAGCGTATGCCCTCCCCTGTCCCCAGGAAGGAACGGAAGGGCTGGCTGCCCGCTGGCAGGAGGAGGCCGGGCGGCGGTTCGGCGACCAGCACGAGAACCGCCTGGTGATCGGCCTCTCGGGCCGGGACATCGAGTTCGGCCTTTCCACCGCCCGGAGCCGCCTGAACCTGGCCAACATCCTGGATACCGCCACGCAGAACCGGATCGAGGTGTTTGTGGTGGGCCCGCCGCCCACGCTGGACCCGGTCCAGAACCGCCGGCTCGCCGATCTGAACACGGCCTTCGCTGACGTCACCACCAGGCGCAAGCACCTCTACGTGGACACGTTCTCTCCGCTGCTGAACCACGAACAGTGGCGCCAGGACCTTGCGGCCAACACCGGCACTCCCGGGCAAGCAGGCTATGGCCTGATGGCCTGGCTGGTCCTCCACCGTGGCTGGTTCCAATGGCTGGGCATGGACGCCCCCGAGTAAAGCATCCCCAACCCTTCCAGTCGCGATATATCTTGACGGGTCCAGCGGTCCGTTGTATCTTGAAGTATCAGTCACGATATATCGCGATTTTGGAGGATTCATGACAGAGGACAGCTGGACCGTCACAGGTCCGCAAACCATCGATGTTGACAACGTCAGGTCGCTGAAGCTGGGCATGGTCCGCGGCAGGTTCGACGTCGTCACCCATGCCGACGCCGTTGCCCGCGTGGAGATCAACGACGTCCAGGGCGATCCCGTGTCGGTGACACTGACGGACGGCAGGCTCGAGGTCCGCCATCAGCTGCACGGCCCGCAGGGCTGGTTCAAAAACCTGATGGGCACGGTCAACCACAACAGCAACAACTCAGCGGTTATCAGTATTGCCCTGCCGGCCGGCGTCGAGGTGGAGGCCGGTACGGTCAGCGGCGATGGCCTTGTGTCCGGAATCAGCGGGCACACCCGGCTCAATACCGTCTCAGGTTCTGTGATGGCAGACGGCACGTCCGGGGAACTTCACGTCAACACCGTCAGCGGCGAGGTCATCGCGCGAAACCACGACGGCGTCCTGACCGCCAAGAGTGTCTCCGGCGAGGTCACCGCATCCGGCCGGTTCAGCAACATCCGGGCTCACACGGTCAGCGGCGACATGAGTTTTGACCTGCTCGGCTTTACCCACGACTTCGGCGCCAATTCAGTCTCCGGCGACCTCACCATCAGGCTGCCCCATGACGTCGGGGTGGACATCGTGGCGAAGTCTGCCAGCGGCGTTGTGGTGATTGATGACCAGCAGTACTCGCAGCCCGGCGGCAAGGTGGAAACCATTGCCGGACCGGACGGGAAGCTGATGCTGGTCCGGACCAACTCGGTGTCCGGCAAAACGTCCATCTTCCATGGCCAGCCGGCCCGCAACGACGACGCAAGAAGCCCGGAAGCGGGGCACTGATGCCTCCGGTGTTCGCCCATGGTGCGCTCCGGCTGTACCTGCTCGCCCTGCTGGAGTCAGGGCCCAAACACGGCTATGAACTGATCAAAGCCCTCAGCGAACGGTTCGGCGGCACCTACTCCCCCAGCGCGGGAACCATCTATCCCCGGCTTGGGAAGCTGGAGGAAGAAGGGCTCGTCGCCACTGAATCAGAAGGCCGCCGCACCAACTACCGCATCACCGCGGCGGGGCTTGCAGAACTCAACAAGCGCCGGGAGGAACTCGCCGGAGTCGAGAACGACATTTCCGCTTCCGTCCGCCGCCTGGCGGACAACCTGCGGGCGGATATCCGCGTCAACATGCGCGGGTTGCGGGCAGACCTGGCGGCCACGGCAGAGGCGGCCCGTTCCACGGCGCGGGCCGCCGATTTCAGGAAAGCCGGCCGCCAGTCTTCGGAAGGGTTCCGGGAGCTGAAGGAAGCGGAGATGCTGCTGCAGGCGTTCCGAGACGACCTGCGCGTGGAACTGCGGCTTCAGGCCACCCGGCAACCGCTCGGCGCCGTCACGCTGGAAACTGTCAGGACCGTGCTGGACCAGGCGCGCATCTCCATCCGCAACTCACTGCCCGGCTGAGCCGCCGGACTGCGCCCCCGGGTCGGTGTTGCCCCCGGTCACAGCCCGTTTCGGTTTCGCGGCGTGTCCCATGGTGTGGGAGACTTGAGGGCAGCTCTTTTGAGTACCAACATTTAAGGAGGCCAGCTATGAGCAAGCGTGCACGTAAACGTCGTGACCGTAAGCGTGGCGGCGCGAACCACGGGAAGCGCCCCAACGCCTAAGCTAAAGCTTGGAAATCGGTTTAAGCGAAGGACCCCGGAAGCCACACGGCTTCCGGGGTCCTTCGTCTTTGAGCTGCTTTTTGGCGCCTGCGGTACTACTGACGGGCATCGACGCAGCCAGGCGTCCACGCAGTCAGGTGTCCCTTCAGACGGCTACCGCTTGGGTTAGGCGTCTACCGGGCGGATGGAGTGGATCCGGTCCAAAATGGCGTTCTTCAGGTTTTCCGGAGCGGCCTCGGTGCACGAGCGCTTCACCATGGTGCGGATCACGCACTCGAGGTCGTACTGCTCGGTGCATTCAGGGCACTCATCAAGATGGGTCTTGATTTCCGTGATGTCCTCGCGGGTCAACGCCCCGTCGAGGTATTCGTAGATGCGTTGCATCCGGGCGTCATCGCAGTCGCCCAATCCCTGGCAGTCGCTCATTTCCTGTTCTCCTGTTTTGTGGTCGCGGCCGTGTCCTGTGATTCGACGGCGCCTTTGAATCCTCGTTCGGCGGCATAGTCCGCCAGCATGTCCCGCAACATTTTCCGGCCGCGGTGCAACCGGGACATCACTGTCCCGATCGGCGTGTTCATGATGTCCGAGATTTCCTTGTACGCGAAGCCTTCGACATCGGCGAAGTACACTGCCAGCCGGAACTCCTCGGGAATGGCCTGGAGCGCCCGCTTGACGTCCGAGTCCGGCAGGTGGTCCAGCGCCTCAGCCTCGGCCGAGCGCAGGCCGCGGGACGTGTGCGACTCCGCCCTGGCCAGCTGCCAGTCCTCGATGGTGTCCGAGTTCGACTGCAGCGGTTCGCGCTGCCGCTTGCGGTAGAGATTGATGTACGTGTTCGTCAGGATCCGGTACAGCCAGGCCTTGAGGTTGGTGCCGGGCTTGTATTGGTGGAACGCTGAGAACGCCTTGGTGTAGGCCTCCTGGACCAGGTCTTCCGCATCGGCGGGGTTCCTGGCCATCCGCATGGCGGCCGAGTAGAGCTGATCCACGTACTGCATGGCATCACGCTCAAAACGGACCCGGCGTTCTTCCGCTGATTCGGTGGCCACATCCACGGGTTGCTCGGCGGGCGCAGGCCCAGCGGGCACAGGGACATCCGCTGCAGGCTGCGCGTCACTCCCTGCCGGTGCGTCGCTGCTGGCATTGGCGCCGCTGCTGGCATTGGCTTCGCTGCTTGTTTTGGCTTCGCGTTCGGAGGCCTCATACATGGCCTCGAGGGCCGGATCCAGGGTGCTCATTGCGTTCAAGTCTACTGTGACGGCCTTGGCGCGCCGCGATCCGTACTCCGGAAGATCGGATTCCAGAGTCTGCAGTGCTAAGGGTCCGGCGGGCTCCGTCCCGTCCTTCAGTAACCTCAAGGGCAACTCCACTCTGTGTCAGGCCATGGTGTTCCAGGCAAATACCTGCCGGGCAATCCATGATGAGTCAATTCGTCCGGTGTTCGGCGGACCCGCAAACCATAACCGCTGGCGGCAGGCAAATATTCCCCAAAAGTGCAAGACTAGAACGGACTCCGCCGCATCCGGTGCGGTTCGTCCAGCCAGGAGGAAACCCATGTCCTTTGTCCGTACTCTCGCCCGCCCCATGCTGGCTTCCAGTTTCGTAGTCGCCGGACTGGACAAGCTGAAGAACGCGGATGACACCGCCACCCAGCTCTCGCCGCTCCTGCAGAAGGCAGCCGCGTCGCTTCCGTTCCAGGCCGACGAAAAGATGCTGGCACGCGTGATCGGCGGAACGCAGGTGGGTGCCGGCGTGCTGTTCGGCCTGGGCAAGTTCAGCCGCCTCTCGGCAACACTGCTGACCGTCATCTCGCTACTGAACACCTTTGTGGAATGGCGCAGCGCGGACATCAGCACCAAGGAAGGCCGCGAGGCCCGCCGGAACCAGCTGCTCAAGAACATTTCCCTCAGCGGTGGCGCCCTGCTGGCCTCGGTGGACACCGCCGGCAAGCCTGGCCTGGCCTGGCGTGCCGAGCACCTCGCCGCGGATGCCCGGAAGACTGCCGCCGGCGCCCGCAAGACCACCGGCCAGAAGCTACACAAGGCGGACAAGGCCGTGCGCCGCGCCGTGGAACACGCAACGGGGGCGTAAGGACGGATGACCGGTTCCACCCCGCCCGCAGCCACCGACGCACACAACTCCACCGACACCGTTCCGCACTGGCCGGCCCCCTTCGCCAGCAGGCCCATCAACGCCACTGTCACGGTGCCTGGCTCAAAATCCCTGACCAACAGGTTCCTGGTCCTTGCCGCGCTGGCTGACGGGCCGTCCCGGCTCCGTGCTCCCCTGCATTCCCGGGACTCTGCATTGATGATCGATGCCCTCCGCCAGCTGGGAGCCACCATCACGGAGGTGCCCGGCGACGGCGCCTACGGGCCGGACCTTGAGGTCACGCCCCTGAGCCAGGAGGCGCCGTCGCCACGGACGCACATTGATTGCGGCCTCGCCGGAACAGTGATGCGTTTTGTTCCGCCGCTTGCGGCGCTGCGCAACGGCGTGAGCGTGTTCGACGGCGACCCCCACGCCCGGAAGCGCCCCATGGGCACCATCATCGAGGCCCTGAAAGCCCTCGGGGTGGCCCTCACGGCGGACGACGGCGGGACCCCCTCGTCGCTGCCCTTCACCGTTGCAGGCACCGGGGAAGTCCGGGGCGGCCACCTGGTGATCGATGCCAGTGCGTCATCCCAGTTCGTCTCCGCCCTTCTGCTGGTCGGCGCCAGGTTTACCGACGGACTCCATCTGGAGCACGTGGGCAAGCCCGTGCCGAGCCTGGACCATATCAACATGACCGTTGCCGTGCTCCGCGGCGTGGGTGTATCAGTGGACGATTCGGTGCCGAACCACTGGGTAGTGGCACCGGGCCCCATCCGCGCCTTTGACCAGCGCATCGAGCAGGACCTCTCCAACGCCGGCCCGTTCCTGGCCGCCGCGCTGGCCTCCGGCGGCACCGTCCGGATCCCGGACTGGCCCGCCGGCACCACCCAGGTGGGAGACCTCTGGCGCAGCATCCTGGCGGACATGGGCGCGGACGTCAGCCTGGCTGACGGCGTCCTGACCGTCACGGGCGGGCCAGAGATCAAGGGTGCGGATTTTGACGAAACCAGCGAACTCGCCCCTACCGTGGCGGCCCTCTGCGCCCTGGCCAGCGGACCTTCACGGCTGACCGGCATCGCGCACCTGCGCGGCCACGAGACGGACCGGCTGGCCGCGCTGGTCACCGAAATCAACCGCCTCGGCGGCGATGCGGAGGAAACCAGCGACGGCCTGGTGATCCGCCCGGCGAAGCTGCACGCCGGCGTCGTCCACAGCTACGCGGACCACCGGATGGCCACCGCCGGCGCCATCCTGGGCCTCGCAGTGCCGGGCATCGAGGTCCAGGACATCGCCACCACTGCTAAGACCATGCCGGAATTCCCGCAGATGTGGGCGGACATGCTGGCCCAGGGCGCGGCTGCCGACGACACCTCGGAAGGTCCCACTGGTGGCACGCAGCACTGATTCCTGGGACGAGTCCGACGTCCGGATCCGGCCCAGCAAAAAGGGCTCCCGGCCGCGCACGAAGGACCGCCCCAGCCACGACGACGCCGTCACGGGCCGCATCATCACCGTGGACCGCGGCCGCTACACCGCCGTCGTCGGCGAGGACTCGGGCGACGAGCGGATCATCATCGCAGCCAGGGCCCGCGAACTCCGCCGCTCCCCCGTGGTTGCCGGCGACTTCGTCTCCCTCGTTGGAGATGTCTCCGGGGAACCCGACACGCTTGCCCGCCTGGTCCGGATCCAGGACCGCAGGACCCTGCTGCGCCGCAGCGCCGATGACACTGATCCGATCGAGCGTGCGGTGGTGGCCAACGCCGATCAGCTCGTGGTGGTGGTGGCCGCCGCAAACCCGGAGCCGCGCACCGGCTTCATTGACCGCGCCCTGGTGGCCGCTTACGACGCCGGCATCGAGCCGCTGCTGCTCGTCACTAAGGCGGATGTCAAGGATCCCGCGGAACTGTTGTCCAACTATGAGCACCTGGACTTCCCTGTGATCATCAGCCGCACGTCGGACTCCGAGGCCTCAGGTATTGATGCCCGCTCCGACGACGGCCTCTCTGCCCGCCTGGACAGTGATGCAGTTTCGCAGCTCCGCGCGTACCTCGAGGGCAAGGTCTCGGTGATGCTGGGTCATTCCGGCGTGGGCAAGTCCACCATGGTCAATGCGCTCACCGGGGCCGAACGGGCCACCGGTGGTGTGAACGCGGTGACCGGCCGTGGCCGCCACACGTCGTCGTCGGCCCTTGCCCTGAAGTTGACCGGAGCTCCGGCCGGAAGCTGGATCATCGACACCCCTGGCATCCGTTCGTTCGGCCTTGCCCATGTGGACCCGGACCGGATCCTGCGGTCCTTCCCGGACCTGGAGCCGGGTACGGATGCCTGCGAGCGTGGCTGCAAGCACAACACCGCGGCCGTCAACTGCGGGGTGGATGCCTGGGTGTCCACCGGCCAGGCGGGCCCCACAGGCCCGGCCAGGCTCGCGTCACTGCGGCGGCTGCTGGGCACTGATCCCCGCCTGGTGGGCCAGGAAACCAAGGAACTGGGCAGCATCGGCTAGACGGAACGCCGATGTCCCCAACCCTGCGGTCCGGAGACGGTAGTTTGGAACCATGATCCAACCCGCTTCGAGCTACAACGATGACTTGCGCCTTGCCCATGTGCTGGCAGATTCCGTGGATGACCAGACCATGAGCCGCTTCAAGGCACTGGACCTCCGCATCGAGACCAAGCCGGACCTGACGCCGGTTACGGACGCGGACAAGTCCGCGGAGGAAGCCATCCGCGGCCAGCTGTCCCGCTCGCGTCCCCGCGACGCCGTGCTGGGCGAGGAATTCGGCAGTTCGGGCCATGGCTCCCGCCGCTGGATCATTGATCCCATCGACGGCACCAAGAACTTTGTCCGCGGCGTCCCGGTTTGGGCCACCCTGATCGCCCTCGTGGACGAAGGTGAACCCGTGGTGGGAGTGGTCAGCGCGCCCGCGCTGGGCAAGCGCTGGTGGGCCGCCAAGGGTTCCGGCGCGTACATGGGCAAGTCCCTCGCCGCCGCAACGCGGCTCCGGGTCTCGGACGTCTCCAAGCTTTCGGATGCCTCCCTGTCCTACTCCAGCCTGGGCGGCTGGAAGGAGCGCGGCAACCTGGATGAGTTCCTGGGCCTGACCGAGGACGTGTGGCGCACACGCGCCTACGGCGATTTCTGGTCCTACTGCATGGTGGCCGAAGGTTCCGTGGACATCGCCTGCGAGCCCGAACTGAACCTCTACGACATGGCTGCCCTCGTGCCCATCGTGGTGGAAGCCGGCGGCCGCTTCACCTCCCTGGAGGGACAGGACGGGCCGTTCGGCGGAAACGCTCTGGCCACGAACTCCATCCTGCACTCAGAGGTGCTCAAGCGGCTGAACCCGGACCTGGACGATCTTCTCTAGGCACTTTTTTCGAATTATCGACGGCGGACGCCTCCTCAAGGGGGCGTCCGCCGTCGTATCTTCGACAAATGTGCGGTTCCTCAAACGCGCGTAACAAAGTCCTTAACATTGGGCCGGCTTCCTTTCTGCAGCGGCAGATGTTCTACGCTCTTAACAGGTCACGAGTGCCAGCGCTAAACCCCGGTTTGCTGGCCGGCAACCCTCCATTCGCGGTGGGGTGCCCCGGGTGACGACCAGGCCGGTCCGGAATGGACACGGCAAGCGCGGATTCCCGGTACCGGGAGTCCTTTTAGAGTGAGGTCTCCGTGACAGCTGCCACCGTCTCCCCCAACACTGTTTCTCCCAACCCTGTCTCGCCCAACAACGCTGCCCCCGTCAACGCCGCTGCGCTGTTCAACGAGGCCGCCGCCATCGCCGGGCAGCCCCTCTCCGCTGTCACCGGCGCGGAGATCCAGGCGCCGCTGATCCAGGGCGGCCATGTTCGCTACGCAAACCTGGACTACGGCGCATCCGCGCCCGCCCTCTCCGTGGTGTCCGCCTACCTCAACGAAATCCTGCCGTTCTACGCCAGCGTCCACCGCGGCGCCGGCTTTGCGTCGCAGATCAGCACCTCCGTCTACGAGAACGCCCGGAACATCGTGCGCGACTTTGTGGGCGGGCGCCCGGACGACTCCGTCATCTTCACCCGGAACACCACCGACTCGCTGAACCTGCTGGCGGGTTGCCTGCCGGCGACGGACGGGCGGCCGAATGGTGACGTCCTCTACCTGGACATCGAGCACCACGCCAACCTGCTGCCGTGGCAGGGCGTCCCACACCGCAGCGTCGTCGCCGCGGACACCATCGCGGGGACCATCGAGGTCCTCCGCGCCGAACTTGAGCAGGGCAACGTCAGCCTGCTCGCGGTCACGGGTGCGTCCAACGTGACCGGCGAGATCCTTCCGATCAGGGCCCTGGCCGCCCTGGCCCACGAGTACGGCGCGCGCATCGTGGTGGACGCCGCGCAGCTCGCGCCGCACCGGCGCATCAATATCAGTGCCGACGACGTCGACTACCTCGCCTTCTCCGGCCACAAGCTCTATGCGCCGTTCGGTTCCGGGGTTCTGGTGGGCCGCACCGACTGGCTCGACGCCGGTACTCCCCACCTCGCCGGCGGCGGTGCCGTCCGCGAGGCAAAGCTCGACGGCGTCAGCTGGGCCACAGGTCCGGCCCGGCACGAGGGCGGCTCCCCCAACGTCCTGGGCGCGGCCACCCTGGCCCGTGCCACCCAGGTCATCGCGTCCCTGGACCAGGACCGCTGGCACGCCCATGAGGCGGCCATCAGGTCATTCCTGGTGGACGGGCTCGGGAAGGTCGACGGCGTCACGGTGCACCAGATCTTCTCGGACACGGACGCTGAAACCGGGACCATCGGTGTGGTGAACTTCTCCGTGGCGGGGTACGACGCCGGACTTGTGGCGGCCTACCTGTCGGCCGAGCATGGCGTTGGCCTCCGCGACGGCCGCTTCTGCGCGCACCCGCTGCTCAAGCGCCTGGGCCTTCCGTCAGGTTCGCTGCGGGCCAGTTTCGGCGTGGGTTCGCGGTTGGAGGATGCCCAGCGGCTCCTTGCCGGCCTGGAACAGCTCCGCCGGACCGGCCTGGGCTGGGACTACGTGGTGGACGCGGGCCGCTGGGTTCCGGCCAACGACACCCGCACCTACCCGCACTGGGCGCCCAACACGCCCGGCACGGCCGGCGCGGCGCCGTGCCTTGACGACTGACTGGGCTTTTACGTCTGACTGACGCTTACCTGACCAGGCGGCCGGCTGACCAGGCGGCCGGCTGACCGGGCGGCTGATCAGACGGCTGCGGCCCATGCGGTAAATTCGAAGGATGCGCATGGGCATCAGCTGAAGGAGGCCGCACGTGGCACGGGGTGGCCCCAGACTTGAGCACGGACGCCGTCTGGAACTCGGACAGAGCTTCCAGGACGGCGGCGAACATTACCAGCGCGTACGCCCTGGCTACCCTGCCGAATCAGCGGACTGGCTGATCCCGGCCGGGGCCAGGGACGCCGTGGACGTGGGCGCCGGGACCGGCAAGTTCACCGCCCTGCTGCTGAAACGCGGCCTGGCGGTTTCGGCCGTGGACCCATCGCCGGACATGCTTGAACAGCTGCGGGCCCACTACGCGGCGGCGGACGCGACGCAGGGTAGGGCAGAGGCGACGGGACTCGCTGACTCGGCGTTCGACGTCGTGAGCGTTGCGCAGGCGTGGCACTGGTGCGATCCGCTGCCGGCGAGCACCGAGCTGGCGCGGATCCTGCGGCCCGGCGGAATGCTGGGGCTGATCTGGAACCAGCTGGACACGTCCGTTCCGTGGGTCCACCGTTTGTCCCGCATCATGCACGCGGGCGACGTCTACAAGCCCGGGTTCCGCCCGGTGGTGGGGCCGGAGTTTGAAGGCCTTGAGAGCCATGTGACGCGCTGGGAGGACAGCCTCAGCACGGCGGACATCATGGAACTGACGAAGTCCCGCAGCTACTACCTGCGTGCCGGCGAATCGACCCGCAGCAAAGTCCTGGCCAATCTGGACTGGTACCTGCATGAGCATCTGGGGCACGCCGTGGACGAGGACATCAGCCTGCCGTACCTGACGCTGACGTGGCGGGCCGGAAAGGCGTGACGGCCACCGACCACCGGGTAGGCTTGGAGACGTGAAGACCAGTGCGCCCTCCTCCTCGATCGAGGACTACGTCAAGGTTATCTACGGCTTCACGGAGTGGCAGGACAAACCCATCACGTCCTCGCAGCTCGCACAGCGGCTGGGTGTGGCCAATTCCTCGGTCTCGGAGATGGTCCGAAAGCTCAAGGACCAGGGCCTGGTGGACCACAAACCGTACAGCGCCATCACCCTCACGGAATCCGGAGTACGGCTGGCGCTGTCCATGGTGCGCCGGCACCGCCTCATTGAGACCTACCTCGTGCAGGAGCTCGGCTACAGCTGGGACGAAGTCCATGACGAAGCCGAACTGCTGGAGCATGCGGTGTCGGACACATTTATTGAACGCATGGCGGCCAAACTGGGCAACCCGCAACGTGACCCGCACGGTGACCCGATCCCCGCCGCGGACGGCACGGTGCTGCTGCCCGAAGCCCATCTGCTCGGCGAACTCGATCCCGGGCACACCGGCCGGATCACCCGCATCAGCGACGAGAACCCGGATCTGCTGCGGTATCTTTCCGCCGAGGAAATTGACCTCGACGCCGAGGTGGAGGTAGTGGGCCGCAAGCCGTTCGGCGGCGCCCTCGTGGTGCGGATCAGCAACGCCGGCAGGAAGCGGGACTACGACCTCGCGGATGAAGTCACCGCGGCGCTCTGGGTCCACAGCGACCACCCCCATGCCGGCTGCACCCTCAGCGGCAGCTGAATGCCAAACGCCCGCGTCCCGCACTCGCGGGCCTGGCTGGCCGTGGCGGTGGGCGGCCTGGCCGGAACGGAACTGCGGTACGGCCTGGGACTCGCGTTTCCGGAATCCGCGGGGGCAATGCCCTGGGCCACCCTGGGTATCAACGTAGCTGGCAGCTTTGTGCTGGCTGCCCTGACGACGGTCTGGATGGCCAGGCCGCTGACGGCATTCTGGCTCCGCGCCGGCCTGGGGCCCGGCCTTCTGGGCTCGTTCACAACGTTCTCAGCTGTGGTTTTCTCGGTGGACCAGCTGGCCCGGGCCGGCGAGCACCCCGTGTGGATTGCCTACCTGGGGCTGTCCCTACTGCTTGGCCTGGGCGCTGCGGCCGGCGGCTGGCGGACCGGGCGGCTTTTCGCTGACCGGCTGCAGGCCGACCGGCTGGGGGCAGCATCATGATGGGCGCGGTCCTGGTGGGAGTGTTCGGCATGGCGGGCGCCCTGCTGCGCTTCGCCGTCGACAGCTGGTTCGCTCACCGCGGGGCGCAGCGTGAAGCTGTCACCGCCAGCGGTACGCCGCGGCACTGGCCGTGGGCCACGCTCACCGTCAACGTGACCGGGTGCCTGATTATCGGGCTCTCCATCGGCATCACCGGACGGCTCGGCCTGGCACCCGAGTGGCAGGCCGCCGTCGCCACCGGCCTTGCGGGCGGGCTCACCACGTTCAGTTCCTGGACGACCGCCACGGTGCGGCTGCTGAGCGAGTCGCGGTTCGGTGCCGCCGTCCTGAATATCGGCGCCAACCTGGCCGCGGGATTCGCCGCGGCGGCCTTGGGCATAGCCCTCGCCTCGTAGGTGGTTGTGTTCCGAACCTACGAGGCGAGGGCGATGAACTGACTACCCGGATTGGATCCGCGAGAGCTGGATCCACCCCGGGTTCCTACCGTTACGGCGTGCCGGAGAGGAAGTAGCCTGCGACGTCGGCGATGAGGTGGGTCGTGCCGTTGGAACGGTTGAACAGGGCGACTTTTCCATCGCCCCCGACACGGACGGTGACCGAGTTTGGCACGGTCTGACCCGGGTAGAAGTTTTCGTTCGAGGCGTTGGGCCGGGTTGTTCCGGAGGGGTAGGCAGCGATAAACCCGAAGTCTTGGGGCTNTGTTCCGGAGGGGTAGGCAGCGATAAACCCGAAGTCTTGGGGCTGTGTCACCGTCATGTTGAAGACCACCGCCGAGACCTTCGCCGGTATCCCGGCAACCCCGCCGACTTTGAAGGACACTGCCGAATCGGCACCGACAGGGACCGTGTCACGGGTGTCCAGGAACCGTGAGGGGACCACAGGTGCGAACGCTCCGGGGACGGCCGGGGTTCCAGCTATGTAATACCCGGCGACGTCAGCGATGAGGTGAGTGGTGCCGTTGGACCGGTTGAAGAGCGTGACTTTCCCGTCAGCGCCGACTGGGACGGTGACCGAATTTGGTACGG